>DIDQ01000043.1:17673-19442 GCA_002418215.1 Anaerolineales bacterium UBA5796 | reverse complement strand
GGGAGGATGGGCCTGTCGCGCGTTTGGAGGCCGGAATTGTCGGGGATGCGGTAGTCCAGCAGGTTGACGGCCACCCGCTCGACGGAGAGCGCGGCCCGCCCGCCCGCCACGCCCAGGCTGAGCACCGCGTCGGGCTGGACCCGCTGGATAGCCTGGACCAGGGCCGCCGGTCCCCGCGCGCTTTCGACGGGCAGGACCTCCGAGTGGATGGTCACGCCGTGGAGAGTCTGCCCGTCGAGATTGCGGACCACCTGTTCCGATGGGTTGACGGCGTCGCCGCCAAAGGGTTCGAATCCGGTCAAGAGGAGGTTCATGGAAGAGTCCTTGATAGTTAATGTCATTGCGAGCCTGAAAGGCGAAGCAATCTCCAATTAAACGTAGCAACAGCACTGAGAGACGAAACCGTTTAACGGGAGATTGCTTCGTCGGGAAAACCTCCCTCCTCGCAACGACACTGGCTTTGGGTCTATTTCAACGGCCCGGTCTTCTTTTTGGGCTTTTCGGCGGGGAGTTCGCGGGGTTCGATCAGGCTCCAGCGCCCGGCGGCCAGGTACAGGATTTCGAGGATCAGGTCTTCGTAGCTGATGCCGTCGGCGGCGGCCTGGATGCACAGGTCGCTGTATCCGGGGGTCAGGCCGGGCAGGGGGTTGATCTCGATCAGGCGCGGCGTGCCTTCGGCGTCCAGGCGGATGTCTACCCGGGAAACGTCGGTGGCGCCGAGCAGCTGGTGGCCGCGCAGGGCAAAGTGGTGCAGTTTCTTCTTCAGTTCGGGTTCCACGTCTGCCGGGCAGAGGTATTCGGGCGCGCCCGCTTCGCCGAGTTGCTGGGCTTTGGCGGCGTGGCTGTAAATGCCGGGCGTGGCCGATCTGTCGGTCTGCAATTCCAGGATGGGCAGGCGATGGAAGCCGTCGGCCTCGTACCACTCGGGGTGGCGGCTGAACCGCTTTGCGTCCGGGCGGCCGATCTGCCCGACGGTGAACTCGCGGCCCGGCAGGAAGGTCTCCACCAGGGCGGGCTGTTTGTAGGCATGGATGACGTACTGGACGCGTTCGCGCAGCTCGGCCTCGTTCTCGACTTTGGCTTTCATGTCCACGCCCATGCCGGTGCCTTCGCGGGCGGGCTTGACGAAGAGCGGGAATTTCAACTCCGGGCGCAGTTTCTCGTCTCCGAAGGTGAACTCTTGGAAGGGCGCGACGGGCAGGCCGCGGTCCCGCCAGATGCGTTTGGTGAGGGTCTTGTCGAGGGCGATGCCGTTGGTCAGGACGCGGGAACCGGTGTAAGGGATGCGCAGCATCTCCAGCAGGGCCGGGGTCTGGGCCTCGCGGGCGTCGCCGCCGAGTCCTTCGGCGATGTTGAAGCAGATATCGGGTTTGTATTTGCGTAAAGCGTAGGGGAGTTCGCCGTCGGCCATGATGAACTCGGTCGTGTGACCGTCGGTCTCGATGGCGGCACGGATGTGGTTGATGGTCTCGATGTGATCGTAATCCGCGTAGGCGTCCGGGGGCACGTCGGCGGGTTTGGGGGCTTGCTCGTCCTTGATGTTGGCCAGTACGGCCACCCGCCAGCGTGGTTTTTTCGTCAGCCAGCTACTGGGGGGGTGATCGTCTCCTGATGGGGATGTTTGGGTGTCGGTCATTTTTCTCCTGGAGAATGTGATTTTGCGCGAGTATATCACTTTCGCCGATGCGGGTCGTGGATTTATTAACACTTATGGAATTGCCACAGAGCTACGGAGTCACAGAGAATAATAGATGTCTTGCATTAGTTAT
>DIDQ01000043.1:0-17622 GCA_002418215.1 Anaerolineales bacterium UBA5796 | reverse complement strand
CGGAGAAAAAGAAGAAAAAACTCTGTGACACCGCGACTCCGTGGCAAAAATCGGACTTTTGCAAGAGGTCAAATATAGGACTACCGCGAAGGATTTGCATTGTACGCGCAAATGTTTAATGCAAAGACGCCAAGACGCAAGGATTTTTTTCGGTTCTTTGCGTTTTTGAAGCTTCGCGCCTTTGGGTTAAGATCGTTTGGCTGCGGCTGGAAGCCGCGCTATGATGATCTCCGTGACTTTGCGTCTCGGTGGCAATGAACCATGAAGAGGCCAGGCTGCGTTTTGTAACTTGCTTATGTGATTTATATAACTAGACAATAACCTTTCTTTCAGGTATTATTACGCCGTTCTGGTACCAGAGTACAACTCAATTTAAGATTGAGAGCCTTTTGGAGGCCTTCTACCCGCATGGAAGTAAGAAAAAAGCCAACAATCGACCTCACAGAAGCGCAAGTCACGCCCGGATATGATTATTCTATCCGGGCAATCGCGCTTCGACCCGGATGGAGGGGGATGGGGTGGCCTGGCTTGCGGCGGGCGGCAAGAGTCTCATAATTTAGAAAATATTGGCGTGGAGGCTAATTCGAAATGTCAGATCTGATCAATCAAATTACCAGCGACCTTCAAAAGCAAATAGACGCCTTTGAACCCGAAGTTGGTATCAGCGATGTCGGCACCGTCATTGAAGCCGGTGACGGGATCGCCCGCGTCCAGGGCCTGGCCAACGTCCAGTCACAAGAGTTGGTGCAATTCTCCAACGGCGTGATGGGCACGGCCTTCAACCTGGAGAAGGAAAGCGTCGGCGTGATCGTCATGGGCGACTATGGCGGCATCACCGAAGGCATGACTGTGCGGGCGACGGGCCGGATCGCCTCTGTACCGGTGGGCGACGCCCTGGTCGGACGCGTAGTCAATGCCCTGGGCGAACCCATTGACGGGAAAGGCCCGATCGCGTTTAGCGGTTATCGTCCCATCGAACGCATTGCCCCGGGCGTGGTCGAACGCCAGGACGTGGACACCCCCGTCCAGACCGGCATCAAGGCCATAGACACGATGATCCCGGTCGGCCGCGGCCAGCGCGAACTCATCATTGGCGACCGCCAGACCGGCAAGACGGCCATCGCCATTGACACGATCATCAACCAGAAGGGCAAGAACCTGATCTGCATCTACGTGGCGATCGGCCAGAAGAAAGCCGCCATCGCCCGCACCCTGGGCATCCTTGAACGCAACGGGGCCATGGACCACACCATCATCGTCGTCGCCGCAGCGGATGAATCCGCAGCTTTGCAGTATATTGCCCCTTACGCCGGCTGCGCCATGGGCGAAGAGTTCATGGAAACCGGACGCGACGCCCTGGTCATTTATGACGATCTGTCGAAACATGCCTGGGCTTACCGCCAGGTGTCCCTGCTCCTGCGCCGCCCGCCGGGACGCGAAGCCTACCCCGGCGACGTGTTCTACCTGCACTCCCGTCTGCTGGAACGCGCCGCCCGCGTCGCCAATTCCTATGTCATCGTCGGCAAGGATTTCGAAGGCGAAGCTGCCGACTCTGACGGCGTGGATAAAAAGGTCTATACCGGCCCGATTTCCAAAGACCAGGCTGCTGAAGCCCTCAAGGAAATGGAGAACGCCGATAATTACAAGCTCGCCAAAGTCAAAGGCACCGGCGGATCGCTGACGGCCCTGCCGATCATCGAAACCCTGCTCGGCGACGTTTCGGCTTACATCCCGACCAACGTGATCTCGATCACCGACGGTCAGATCTACCTCGAAAGTAACCTGTTCAATGCCGGTATCCGCCCGGCGGTGAACGTGGGTATCTCGGTCTCCCGCGTGGGCGGCGACGCCCAGACCAAAGCCATGAAGCAGGTGGCCGGCCGCCTGCGCCTGGACATGGCTGCTTACCGCGAACTGGCCGCTTTCGCCCTGATGGCTGCCGACCTCGACAAGGCCACCCGCGGCCAGCTCGAACGCGGCCAGCGGATGCAGGAAATCCTCAAGCAGCCGCAATACCAGCCGATGGAATTCGAAGAGCAGGTGATGGTCATCCTGGCCGGCACCAGCGGTTACGCCGACCGCGTCGCGGTGGATAAGATCGGGCAATGGCAGGCAGCGTTGCTGCGGTTCATGGCCTCATCGCATCCTGAAATCGGCAAGGAAATCATCGAAAAGAAGGCGCTTTCCGACGACCTGCGCGAGAGGATGTCCAAAGCCTTCGAGACTTTCGCGAGCACCTGGCAGGGATAAGGCATGGCTTCCGGACGAGAAATGCGGATGCGCATCCGCAGCGTAAAGAACATTTCACAGGTGACGCGCGCCCTGGAAGCGGTCAGCGCCAGCAAGGTGAGGCGGGCGGTCGCAGCGGTCCAGGCGACTCGCCCCTATGCGACCAAGGCCTGGCAGGTGCTGACCCACGTCGCCGCCCAGCCCGGACGCGACCAATTGCATCCGTTATTGACAGAGCGCGCCAGCGTCAGGAACGCTCTCACCGTTGTCATCACCGGCGACCGCGGCCTGGCGGGCGCGTACAATACCAACGTCATCCGCTTCACCGCCCAAAATTTCGATACTTACAACGTCCCGGTCAAATACATCGCCGTCGGCCGCAAAGGCCGCGATCTGCTCTTCCGCCGCCGCAAACAGGTCCTGGCGGATTTCAGCAACCTGCCTGCAGCGCCGAGCTTTGCAGACGTGTCGGCGATCGGCCGCCTGGCGGTCGATTCCTTCCTGAACGGCGAAGTGGACGAGGTCTGGCTGGTTTATACCAACTTCCATACCATGTCCCGCCAGACGGTCGAAATGCAGAAGCTCCTGCCGCTGGAACTGGAAGGCAAGCACGAACACGTGATGGTTGACCAGTCGCGCAAGACTTCGGCGGCGTATATTTACGAACCCGACGAGCGCGATATCCTCGACCAGATCATCCCGCGTTTTACGGCGCTGCAGGTCTACCAGGCGATCCTCGAATCGCAGGCCAGCGAACACGCGGCCCGCATGGTCGCCATGCGCAACGCCACCGACAACGCGCATGAACTGGTCGGCGCCCTGCAACTGGCTTACAACAAGGTGCGCCAACAGGCGATCACCAACGATATCCTGGATATAGTGGGCGGCGCGGAAGCGCTGGCCCAGTAAACTCGATTACTGGAGGCATTCATGGCACATGCAACTGGCCGTGTCGTACAAATCCTTGGCGGTGTGGTGGATGTGGAATTCCCCGAAGGCGATATTCCCGAACTCTACGAGGCGATTGAAGTCGAACGTCCCGATAAAGAACCGCTGATCCTCGAAGTCCAGAAACACCTGGGCGATAGCTGGGTACGCACGGTTTCGATGGATTCGACCGACGGCTTGCAGCGCGGCGTACCGGCCCGGGCTACGGGCCAGGCTATCACCGTCCCGGTTGGCCCGGCGACCCTGGGCCGCATCTTCAACGTTTTGGGCCGCCCGATTGATAAAAAAGGCGCGGTGGACGCGTCCATGCGCTATCCGATCCACCGTCCCGCGCCCCCCTTCGCCGAACAGTCCACCCGCGTGGAAGTGTTCGAGACCGGCATCAAGGTCATTGACCTGATCGCTCCCTTCACCAAGGGCGGCAAGACCGGCATCTTCGGCGGCGCAGGCACCGGCAAGACCGTCATCATCATGGAATTGATCCGCTCGGTGGCGACCGAACATGAAGGCAACTCGGTCTTCGCCGGGGTGGGCGAGCGCACTCGTGAAGGGACGCAGCTTTACCGCGAAATGCTCGAATCCGGCGTTATGAAAGACACTGTGATGGTCTACGGCCAGATGAACGAGCCTTCCGGCGTGCGCCTCCGCGTGGCGCTTTCGGCGCTTTCGATGGCTGAATACTTCCGCGACCAGGGCCGGGACGTGCTGCTGTTTGTGGATAATATCTTCCGCTTCTCCATGTCGGGATCGGAAGTGTCGGCGCTGCTCGGTCGTATGCCCTCGGCTGTGGGTTACCAGCCGACCCTGGCGACCGAAATGGGCGAATTGCAGGAACGGATCACCTCGACCCGCACCGGCTCGATCACCTCGATGCAGGCCGTCTACGTCCCGGCGGATGACTACTCGGATCCCGCGCCGGTGGCGACCTTCACCCACCTCGACGCGACCATCGCCCTCGAACGGTCCATCGTCGAAAAAGGCATCTACCCGGCCGTTGATCCGTTGAATTCCAACTCCCGCATCCTCGATCCCAACATCGTCGGCGAGGAACATTATTTCGTGGCTCGCGAAGTCCAGCGCGTGTTGCAGCGTTACAAAGACCTGCAAGACATCATCGCCATCCTCGGTATTGACGAACTCTCCGAAGACGACAAACTGATCGTGGCCCGCGCCCGCAAGATCGAACGCTTCTTCTCCCAGCCGTTCTTCGTGGCCGAACGCTTCACCAACATCCCTGGCCGCTACGTCCCGCTGGCTGAGACCGTGCGCGGCTTCCGCGAAATCCTGGATGGCAAATGTGACGACCTGCCCGAACAAGCTTTCATGATGGCCGGTACGATAGACGATGTCCGCGAACGAGCCGAAAGCCTGGCTAAGAGCGCCTAACACGGAATACGCAACACGTCTTGCGTGGTGCGTGTTCCGCAAGGAACATGGTACATGACCATTCGATGTGAAATCGTTTCCCAGGACCGCATGGTATTCGAAGGCGACGTGGACATCGTCGTCCTGCCGGGATCGGCGGGCGAGATGGGCGTCCTGCCGCACCACGCGCCGTTGCTGACCACCCTCAACTTCGGGGTGATCAAGGTCCGCACCAAAGGCCACGAGGAGATATTCACTGTTGCCGGCGGCGTGGCTGAAATCCAGCCGGATATCGTAACCGTGCTGGCGGATGCAGCCGAGAACGTGGCCGAGATTGACATTTCCCGCGCAGAGACAGCCCGCAAACGCGCGGAAGAACTCCTGACCAAGGGTGTCCCGGCGGACACCGATACTTATCTGGCCGTTGAAGCTGCCCTGCGCCGCTCCAACCTGCGCCTGGATGCGGTGAGACGTTACCGCAAAACCACGGCGCGTCCAATTACCCGAACGGAAGAGTAGCCTGTAAATGGCCGTGTTTTCCAAAGACCTGGGAATTGACCTCGGCACCATCTTCACGCGTGTAGCTGATAGCGTCCAGGTGTTGATGGAAGAACCTACCATCGTCGCCATTGACGTCCAGGACCAGAAAGTGGTCGAGGTCGGCAAGGCGGCCAGGGATATGTACGGCCGTGTCCCTGAAAGCCTTGAGGTTGTCCGCCCGCTGCAGAACGGCGTGATCGCGGACTATGAAGTGACCGAAAAACTGCTCGAATACCTGGTCAACCAGGTCAGCGGGCCGATGCGGATTTTCAAGCCGCATGTGATGATCTCCGTCCCCTGGGGCGTGACCAGCGTGGAGAGCCGCGCCGCTCACGAAGCAGTGCTCCAGACCGGCGTGCGCCAGGCGTACCTGATCTGGCAGCCGCTGGCCGCAGCCCTGGGCGTTGACCTGCCGATCAATTCCCCCTCCGGGAATATGGTCATCTGTCTCGGCGGCGGCGCGACCCAGGCGGCCGTCATGGCGATGTACGGGGTCGTCTCGGCTGAGACGATGCGCGCCGGCGGCCTGCAACTCGACGACGCCATCGAGACCTACGTCCGCAGGCGCTACGGGGTGATCATCGGCCAGGTCACGGCGGAACAGCTCAAAATCCGGATTGGCGCTGCGGTGCCGCAAGATTCGGAGCAGAGCATGGAGGTCCAGGGCCAGGACCAGGTCACGGGGCTGCCGCGTCCGATCACGTTGACCACCGGCGAGATCGTCGAAGCGCTCGAAGACCCGCTCCGGGCCATAGTCGAGACCTGCCGCCGGGTACTCGAAAAGACTCCGCCCGAACTGGTCTCGGACATCATTGACCGGGGCGTGGCTTTGACCGGCGGCGGGGCGTTGCTGCGAGGCATAGACAAATTGCTCACCAAATCGCTCGGCATCCCGGCCTACCTGGTGGACAACCCGATGACCTGTGTGGTGGAAGGGGCGGTGCGGGCGCTGCCGATCTACCCGCAATTGCGGCGCAATCTCCCGCCAGTCTAGAAGCGGTTCCCAGGCGACTTCCTCGAAAGTCGCCTGTTATTTTTAATCCGAGGTGCTTTATGACAACTCCCACCCCCATCCAGTTGCCTGATGATTTCAGGAGCGCATTCGGCATGGGCGCGCCGCGCGCCTATTACGAAGTCAAAAAGTTGACCCGCTGGGGCGAGGCGATTGCCGCGCTGGTCTTCCTGGGCGGGGCTGCGGTTGTCCTGGTGTGGGGCGTTTACAGCGCCTTTACCGGGATGCAGCAGTACGGGCAGGTGGTGTTCTGGGAACAGCTTACGCCAGCTTTGATCATCAGCGTCATTTCCGGCGGATTGGGGCTGCTGGCCGTCTGGTCGGCGGTGGTCAATTGGCGCAAGGCGGTCGCGTTTTACGAGAACGGCCTGGCCTACCGCGACCGGACCGGCGTGCGTTCCTGGCGCTGGGACCAGGCCGCCCAGGTCCTTTCGGCGGTGACGCGCCATTACACCAACGGCATCTACACCGGCACCACGCACCTGTACACCCTCAACCTTGCCGATGGGGCCAAGATCAAATTCGACAACAAGTTCGACAAGATCGAAGCCCTGGGACACCTGCTCCAGGAGTTGAGCTTCAAGCCGCTCTACCAGAAAGCTGCCGACGCCTACAACGCCGGCCAGGTCGTGACTTTTGGGCCGGTCGCCATCAGCAAGCAGGGCGGACTCGCTGCCGGCAAGAAGGCTTATCCATGGAACGAGATTGCCCAGGTGTCGGTGCAAAAGGGATACTTGCAGGTTTCCAAAAAGGGCGGAGGTTGGTTCAGCGGGGCGAATACCCTGGTTTCAACCATCCCGAACTTGAATGTTGCCCTGGCCATTATTGACCAGATCATAGGGATCACTTAAAGCAAACAAGCGGCCTGAGGCCGCTCGTCTGTGCGACATCTCCCGGGAATGAGCTAATCGAGGTAATAGGTCATGCGCTGCAAGTGCGTGGCCGGGTCTATGTGTTGGACTCTCACGTCGGCAGGGACACTGATGCTGATCGGCGCGTAGTTCAATATGGCATGCACCCCGGCCTTGACCAGTTCATCGGCAACGCCCTGGGCCGCGATGGCCGGTACGGTCAGCATGGCAATCTTGATCCCCGCCTGGCGAATCGCTTCGGCCATCGTCTCGGTGCTCTGGATGATGAAGTTCCCGATCGGCTGCCCAACTTTGGCCGGGTCGTTATCGAACACCATCGTCACCCTGAAACCGCGGTGAGAAAACCCGGGGTAACGCGCCAGGGCATGTCCCATATCGCCCGCGCCGACCACCGCCACATCCCAGACACGATCCACTTTCAGGATCTCCTGGATGCGCTCGGTCAGGTAGGCAATGTTATACCCCGTCCCCTGCTTGCCGAACTCGCCAAATTGGGAAATATCTTTGCGAATCTGCGCCGCTGAAATACCCACCCGCTCGCCTAATTCCTGTGAAGAAGTTGTGTCGAAACCCTTCTCTGCCAGTCGCTGCAAGGCTCGCAAATAAATGGGCAGCCTTCCGATGATAATATCAGGAACTTTTGGTGTGTTCATGTGCGCTCCCATCACGTTGTAATGATGACTGAATTTACCACAAAAATCTATTTTGTACAAATCTCCACAATCCTCTATTTCATTGTGATTTCAACCAAAATGGCCGTCCCTCCCATCATGGGCGGGATATCTACAATAGCCATGGGAAAGGGGACAAAGTGCCCCGGCGGGAATTCCCTGTCGGGATCTTCGGGCTGCCCCAGCCACCCAAGCGTTTCACTGAACGCCCGGATCGAAACGGGGACCGGGGCCTGAATCCTGACCCTCGGGCCGTCATCCAGCTCCCAGCTTGTCCCGTCTGCCCGGTAAGCCGCGACCCAGCCCGGGGTAGACCTCCGCCAGGGGTCCAGCGCCAGCGGGATGCTCGTCACGGTCGGCGCGCCCTCGTAGGTCGCTTTCAGGCCGTTTTCAAGGAACTCGAAAATTTTCACCCGCTGCCCGTCCGGGCTGACGAAGGCTATTCCGTTGTTTACAGAGCGAGGCTCGTAATCGGCGAGGGATAACCCGTCCTGGTCGGCGAAAGCGCCCATCACCTGGCGCAGGTCGGCCAGCTCACCCAGGGACAGGTCCCACAGTGAGGGGTCGCTCATCCCGGCGATGAACTGGGCCGTCGGCCCGATGATCTGGTGGACCTCCCTGCCGTCGTGGTAGAACAGGAACTCCAGCCGCGCCCCGGCCAGTTTGAAAGCGGCGAAGAAACGCGTATCCGCCCACAGGCAGGCTTCATCGGAGCATTCCAGTGACTTTGACGGATTTTCCGCCCATTGTGCGGCCCTTTCCATAGCCGGGAGCAAACTGTCCCGGTAGATGTCTTGCAGCGCCGCCTGCTGCGGATCGGCGGGCTGGGTGAGCAGCTCCTCTAAATCCGCGATCAGGATGTCGAGCGGCTGACCGTCGAATTCGGGCCAGGCGAGGGCATTGGTGAAGCCCTGGTCGTAAAAGTCATGCAACTGCTTCGCGGCCAGCGGCTGGACGTAGGGCCGGGCTGCCAGCCAGGCCATCGCCGGGGTGACGTAATCCGGGCTGGCCCAGGTGCTTTGGCGCAGATCGCCGCCGAGGGCGAACGGCCCGGTTTGCGACGATAAGGCCGCCTCCACCAGCGCGGCCCGCAAGGCCAGGGATGGACCGTCCATCGTCGGCTCGAAATCAGGATTGCCCGCGGTGGGGAAGAAAACCGCCGGGTCAACACTTCCTTGCGGATAGCCAATAAGGGCGGTATCGGACAGGCGCTGGATGCCGGGCAAGATCCCGGCCGCGTCCAGCGCCGAGAAGTTTTGGCGCGTCTGCAGGTCGAGCAGCAGGAGCGGGACGGTGTAAGTTTCCGCGGCCTCAAGCAGGTGGCGCAGTCCGTGGCGCTCGCCGCGCGGGCCGGTGTGCGCCCCGTCCCAACTGCGCAGGGTCAGGGCAGGAGTCTCGCCCTGGAAGGTGTGGTAAAAAGCCAATATTATGGGGACGGTCGTCTCCGGGGCGGGGGAGTCGAGGGCCAGGCCGCGCAGTTCATCGTCCGGGGCGGAGGAGCCGGGGGTGGAGGCGATCACGTCGAAGCGGGGCGCGGAACCAATGCCGGCCCGGCGCAGGCTGACGGTAACGGTATCCAGCCGGAAGTCCCGCGCGACCCGGGGGGTGATCCCGGCGGTGCAGGCCCCGGTATCCAGCACTTCGGCCACGCCGTCCCAGGGGATGGAAATCACCAATGGGGAGTCCGCAAAAGTCCCTTCGTCCCGGAGGTAGAGCAGGAAATCGTAACGGCTTTCGGCGTCCAGGTCGAGCAAATCCAACCGGATCTGCAGGTCGCCGCCGGCTTCACGGAGGTAGGCGGCGGTGATGTCGGTAGCAGGGTTGGACGAGTCGGCCGGGTCGAGGGCGCGCAGGTCGGCCAACCCCCAGGCCGGGCCGGGCGCGGGAGCGCAGGCGGTGAGGAGGGCCATCAATAGCAGCAAGCCTCCCAGCCGGCCCCGACCGGAGATCAACCTCCGGGCTGGTTTGCGAAGCCCGCTGAAGCGGGCTGGGGAGCCGCCTTCAGGCGGCTTTGCAGGTGTAGCCCGGACGTTTACGTCCGGGCGGCGCGGAGGGTTGGGGAGCGCCTTTCGTTTTTCCTCATTCATGTTTCGGCATCCAGGCGTCAGGACTCATAAGCCCGGATTTGTTCCCCCTTCGGCGCGCCTTTGCGTCCCAGCAGCTTGTAGATGCGCACCGGCTCGCTCTTGCCCCTGACCTGCACCGCCTCGATGAACTCGGTCTCGAACTCGGTTTCGACCTGGCTGCGGGTGCTTTCGCTGAGGAGCACCGGCCAGCCGTAAGTCTTGGTCAGGTCTTGCAAGCGGGCGGCCAGGTTGGCGTTGTCGCCGATGATGGTGTAGTTGATGCGTTGGGCCGAGCCGAGCAGGCCGACGAAGACCTCGCCGCTGTTGAGGCCGATGCCGATCTCGAAGCGCTGCGGGGCGCGGCCCTCGGCCTGCCGCCGTTGGCGGAGCTTTTCCAGGGCGAGACGCATGTCCACGGCGGCGCGGGCGGCCCGCAAGGCGTGGTCGGGATGCGGGACCGGCTCGCCGAAGAAGGCCACAATGGCGTCGCCCTCGTACTTATCCACCGTCCCGCCGTGTTTGTGGATCACCTCGGTCATGGCTTCGAGGTAGGGGTTGAGCAGGGCAACGAGTTCCTCAGGGCTGAGTTTTTCGGACAGGGTGGTGAAGCCGCGAATATCGGAGAACAGGATGGTCAGGTCGGCGCGTTTGTTGAGCGAGGCCAGGTCTTGCGAGGCGACGATCTGGTCCACCATCTCGGGGGCGATGAAGCGGCTGAACAGGCCGCGCACCCGGCGCTTTTCGATCTCCTGGGCCACGGCCTGCTCCAAGGTCGGCAGGACCACGCCCAGGAAGAACATCGCCTCGGGGCCGACGAAGGCCAGGTAGGTGTTGGCGCGCCTGAATACGACGAGTACCGTCAGGGCGTAGGCCAGCATCCCGGCAGTCATCAATCCCAGGATCAGGCCGGGACTTTTAGCCTTGATGATCAACCCGGCGGCGAGCGCAGAACCGAGGATAAGGGCCAGGTTGGTCCAGGGCGGGAGGACGGTCAGGTAATCGCCTTCGAGCAGGGTGGCGACCGCGTTGGCGATGACCTCCACCCCGGCGGTGCGTTCCTGGGCTGAGAAGGGCGTGGGATACACGTCTTGCAAGGTCAGGGAGGTGGCCCCGATCAGCACGATCTTGTCCTTGAAGGCTTCGGGCGGGTAATCGCCCAGGACCACCCGCGAAGCCGAATAAGGGTAGTACGTCCCCGCCGGCCCTGCGAAATTGACCAGCAGGTAGCCGCCGTTGAGCGGCACCTGATCCCCGGCGAAGGTCAATGAGCGGGCGGTGGGATTGGATGGCGGTCCTGCGCCCAGGTATTGCCCGGCGATCTCGAAGGCCCAATTGTAGAAGACCTGCTTGTCGTAAGTGTCATAGACTTGCAGCCGGCGGGCGATGGCGTCTTCGTCGAGTTTGATGGGGGTGATGCCCAGGCCGTCTATGGCGGCGCGGTAATTGGCGCGGGGCAGTTTGAGGGTGACGGTCCCTTGCTCACGGTCACGGATGATCTGCATCACGGCCACTGAGCCGGGCGTCTCGCCCAGGGCCTCGGCCAGGGTTGCATCGCCCCGGGGGTCGGCGTCCGGCTCGAACAGGAACACGTCCACGCCGATAACCTTCGCCCCGGCCGCGTTGAGCCAGTCCACGATCTCGGCCAGGTAGGCCCGGGGCCAGGGCCACTGGTAGCCGGTCCAGTTGAAGGAGAAGTCGTCAATCGCCACCACCACGATATCCGGGTGGGGCGGACGCTGGCCGCGCAAGCGCATCAGCACGTCCCGGGTGGCGTAGTCAAGCCGTTCGAGGGGCGTGGTCAGGCCGGGCAGCAGGGCCAGGATTTCGAGCAGGATCAGCAGCCCGGCGGTGGCGGCCAGGATGAGGCTGCGGAAGGATAATCTTCGCCTGGGTTTCATGGCTTCGGGAAAGGCGGCTTGATGGTCGGCTTGGGCAGGGGTGGTTTGATCGTCGGCAGCGGCAGGATCGGCGTGCGGGTGAAACTCAATGTGGGCAGGGACAGGACCGGCGTGCGCGTCGCAAGCAGGGTCGGCAGGATGCGCTCGCGGGTGGGCAGGGGCGGCAGGGCCGTCAGGGTGGATTGGATGAGGGGCAGGATGGACAAGATCTCGGGGTTGTCTTCCAGCCAGCGGCGGAGGTCTTCTTCGCTCAACTGGAAGATCAGGGGCGCGTCGGGCAGGCTGTTCCCGTCGAAACGGCGCAGGACTGCGCCCTGTCCGCCGGTCAGGGTGAGCGCGCCGGAGGGGTTGCGGGCTTCGCAAGTCCCTTCGAGGCATTGGACAATGGTATCCCCGGAGAGCGGGTCTATCTCCACCCGCATGTACGAGCCGCGCACCGCCGCAAAGCCCGAATCGGTCTCGACTTCGACCGATCCGCCGCTGAGCAGGATGTAGAGCTGGCCGAGGACCAGCTTGATGCGGGTCAACAGGCCATCCTCGACAGGCTGGTTGCCTTGCAGGGTGAACAGGGTCAGCGGGGCCAGGCGCAGGATCGTCCCGGTCGAAAAGTCGAGACGGGCGCGGCCATCCTCCAGGGTGCGGACCTGGCCTTCGACCTGGAGGACGAGCGGCGGGGCCGCGGCGGCAAAATCGGCCTGCTGCGGCTGTTTCACGTCCACGCCGCCGCTGGCTTCGCTGAGGGTGGCGTTAAGCGGCAGCGGGGTCTGGGTGGAGGTCGGGATGGGGCTGGCGGTCCCGGTGGGTGTGAACGTCAGCCCTGGCGGCGAAGGCGATATATTGTCCTTGGGGACCTGGGCCTGGGGCTGGCAGGCCGGAAGCGCGGCCAGCCCAATGGCAGCAAACACCAGGGCGGTTTTTTTAAGAAGGAGGCTGTTTTTCTCGATCATGAAGGCCTCTCCGGCGGTTGCGGACTTTGGAAGTTTTTTGGCTCTCCCGTATTGGGCGGGAAAAAGCCTCAACACAAAGGGCACGAAGGCTCTCAAAGGGAGAAAAGGCGCAGTGCCGCACGTGTTTTTCCTTCGTTACCTTTGCCTGCACTGGGCCGCAGGCACACGTGTGTTCCTTCGTGTTTCAAAAGGTTTTCCCGTTAAAAACGGGAGACCCGTCTTTTTCTTCCTACGGCGTCAAACTGATCTTGAGGGTGTATCCGACGTAAACCAGCCCCCCGCTCCCGGCCCCGGCTGCGGTCAATTGCAAGGTGTGAATGGCGACAGGGGTGTACGTGATCAACCGGTCCGTTTCGCCGCAGGCCAGCACATCCCGAACGGCGGTGGCCTGCCCCGCCAGCCAAAGCTTGACTTCCAGCAGGCCGTTGCCGGTGCAGGACAGGCTGGCGTAAACGTTCAGGTTGGCAGACGGCGCGGCGCTCTCGACGCTGAAACTGATCCAGTCTTCCTTGTCGCCTTGCGGGGTGGAGAGGTCGCCGGTGTAGCTGAAGGAGGTGTTCGTGGCGGGGGATAAAGTGACGGCGGCCGACGGGGCGTTGAGCGAATCCTCATCGGTCGGGGCCGGGACGACGGTGGCTGTGGGCGTGGCCGGGACGAGGGTCGCGGTGCCCGTGCCGATCACCGCGCCCGCCTCGCTGACGATGGGCAGCTCGTCCGTGTCTTCGGTCTCGACGAAGGCGGCGGAGACCCAGCCCTTGCCGCCCGGCCCGCCGGGGAAATTAATTTGCAGCCAGGTGGCGTCGTCGTTCTTGCCGGTGAGCGAGACCACAGCCCCGGCGCTGAGCAGGCCGAGGGCGTCGAATCCGGTCCCGGGTCCAGAACGCACGTTGACCGGCTCGGTCAGGGTCCCGCTCGGGCCGGTGTCCTCATCTTCGCTTTCGATGACCGGCACGTCCACGATCCCGGTCGCCTGGACGTATTGAGAGGCGACCCAGCCGAGGCCGTCAGGCCCGTCGGGGTATTCGATCCTGAACCAGGCGCCGCTGGCGTCCTTGCCGTTGATCTGGACTTCGACGAAAGGCTCGATCATGCCGAGCGCCTCAGCGGAGGTATTGGGCGCGGCGCGCACGTTGATCTGGGTGGTGGTCTGGCCGGTGACCGGGGCGACGGTTGCGGTGGGCGTGACCGGGGTGGGCGTGACCGAGGGGCGCGGGGTGAGGCTGGCGGGCAGGGTGGCGGTGATAAGCACGGTGGGGGAGGGTTCGGGGGTATCCTGGCTGCCGGCCGGGGAGATTTCGAGGCTGCAAGCTGCCAAAAGGAGGGTGAGCAAGGGGAGGAGCGCCAGGAATTTGGGTTTCATGGTAAACGGGATTCTAGCACACAAGCGGCTTAAAAAACCAGCCGCGCCGATAGGGAGCATGTGAATTGTGCTATGCTATGAGCATGACCCTCCACATTTTCAATTCCTTCACCTGCAACGCCCGCTGGCCTTCCGCTTGGAAGACCGGGGAAGTCTCGCTGCTGGTCGAGACGAGCGACGGCCTGGTATTGGTGGATACCGGCCTGGGCCTGGACGATTACGCCCGCCCGACCTGGTTCACCCAATTCTTCCGGGTCATCACCGAAATGCCCTTCGACCCGGACGAAGCGGCCATCAACCGGGTCAAGGGCCTGGGATTCCGCCCCGAAGACGTCCGCCACATCGTCCTGACCCACATGCACTTCGACCACTGCGGCGGCCTGGCAGACTTCCCCCAGGCCAGGGTCCACGTCCATCGCAGGGAGTACCAGGCCTATCGTCAAGGTTGGCGAACCCCACTCGGCGCGGCCTACGTCCCGCGGCACACGGCCCACAAACCGGACTTTGTCCTGTACGAAGCGACCGGCGAGAAATGGTTCGACTTCGACGCCATCCGCCTGCCCTTCGACCCGGAGATGTGGCTGATCCCGCTACCCGGACATACCCCCGGCATGTGCGGGGTGGCCGTCAAAACCGACACCGGCTGGCGACTGCACTGCGGCGACGCGGCCGGGGATTTCCGCAAGGATTTGCCCGGATGGGCCATCCGCCTGATGCTGGGACCGCACGAGCCGCGCCTGCGCGCCTTCGGCCAGGCCCACCCCGAGGTCGCTTTAACTGCAAGTCACATGTTTTTGGATTACTTCGAAAATTAGTGGATTTCCCCCACCACTTCGCCCTCGACCTTATCCGCCCAGGGATAGGTTTCCGTTCCTTTGGCGGCCTCCCGGACGGCCGGGTCTTCGGAGTAGTGGCCGCGCTTCCCAGGCGGGAGCAACCCGGCGATGCGGCGCATGATCTCGTGGCCGATCTCGTCCAGTTGGGCGCGGCGCTCGCGGCTGGAGCCGGTCACCTCGAACGGGCCGAAGGGCTTGCCGATGGTGATCGTCACCCTGGCGCGTTTACCCCTGAACAGCGACGGGAAGACCTCGGTGAACCCGTGCAGGCCGACCGGCAGGATCGGCGCGTCGGCGCGGGCTGCCAGGAAGGCGGTCCCGGGACGGGCGGGGCGCAGGACGGTGGCCCAGTTGCCGCCTTCGGGGAAGATGACCAGGATGCCGCCGCTCTTGAGGATATTTTCCCCGGCGCGCAGGGCGTCTTTTGCGCCGGTGCCGCGGTAGAGTTTGTGGTAGCCCCACAGGAAGGGGATGATCCGCGTCCAGGGCGGGGCGTGGGGCGTGACCGCCCCGCCGAGGAATTCGATCTCCCAGGGGGCCATCCGCACCAGGGCCACCGGGTCAATGAACGAGAAGTGGTTGCCCACCACCAGCAGGGGGCCTTTTTCGGGCAGGTTTTCCGCGCCGATAATTTCCAATTTGGTCAGCAGGGCAAAAGCCGGGATGGAAAGGAATTTCAGGGTCGAGCGGATGATGGGACGGTTTGTGAACTGGATGGGCATGGGATTGTTTATAGTGTCATTGCGATGGGTGTACTTCCCCGAAGCAATCCCCGGTTAAATGGCTTAACCTGTTTGGGGGCAAAATCCCGTTTAGTCGGAGATTGCTTTGCCCTTCGGTCTCGCAATGGTATGGGCCCATGGGTCACGGCTTATACTCCTCGGCGGCTGTGCGGGCGCGCTTCTCGTTGACCGTGGCCAGGATGACCATGCCCAGGACCAGGAAAACGGCAATCGAAGCGATGCCGGCCCGTTGTCCGGTTTGCTCGGCCAGGAGGGTCTCCATCCCGGCGGCTTCCAGCCTCAGGGCCACGCCCCCGGCCAGCAGGCCGTAGACCGTCGGTCCAATGAAAGATGAGGCCCGCCCGGCCACCGATTCGAACGAGTAGAACTCGGCGCTCTGGCCTTTAGGGGCGAAGAACCCGGTCATCGTCCGGCTGACGACCTGCACCCCGGTCAGGGCGAACCCGGCCAGCGAGGCGATGACGAAGTAGCCCAGGAGAGTCTGGTTGAAGATCATCCAGACGACCGCGGCCAGCATCAGCGCCAGGGAGACCATCAGCGTCCGTTTGAAGCCGGCCCGTTCGCCGTAGAGTCCGGCCACGTAAGCCCCGGCCACGCTGGTGACCTGGACCAGGATCATCAGCAGGATCAACTGCTCCTGGGTCATGCCGTAGAGCACGGCCCCGATGATGGCGGCGAAGTCCATGGCCATCATGATCCCGTCGTTGTAGACCAGGAAGGCGGCCATGAACTTGACGAATTCCTTGAAATGGCGCACAGACCTGAAAGTCCGGGCCAGGCGCTTGAGGCCTACGGACAGGTAACTCTCGCCGGGGGGCAGGGCCTGGGGCGTGGCCCGTTCCCTGATCCACAGGAAGGCCGGGATGGTCGAAAGCCCGAAAAAGGCGGCGGTGATGACCATCGAGAACCGCACCGGCAGGTCGCTGGATTCGCCGAAAAGGATGATGATCGGCAGGACGATCAGCAGGCAGACGATCCCGCCCAGCGAGCCGACGGCCCAGCCGGTGCTGGAGACGCGGCCCATCTCCTCCGGCGCGGCGATTTCGGGCAGCAGGCCGTTATAGAAGACCTGCCCGGCCCGGTAGCCGATCTCGGCCAGGATGTAGAACAGCATCCCGGTGAAGATGTCGCCTTTGGCGACGAAGAACAGCAGGGCGGTGAAGACCCACGAGAGCGCCGAAAAGGTGAACAGGAATTTCTTCTTCGAGGCCGAATGGTCTGCTATCGCCCCCAGGACGGGGGAGATGACCGCACTGACCAGCATGGCGATGCCGACCGAGACGCCCCACAGCCGCGTCCCCTCCGCGCCGCCGACGACCGCGCCTTTGAAATAGGCCGAGTAGACGGCCAGCACCACCACTGCGGCGTAAGCCGAATTGCCGAAATCGTACAAATACCAGGCCCGGTGCTCCCGGTTGCGGGCGGGTTTTCGAGCGATTGCTTGTGTCATGGTTCAGCTCCAAATGAAGGATGGTCAATTCTACTTGTTTTATAACAGTTGGAACATTCGCAAGTTGTGTTAAAGTGTGGTTAAATCCCTTCACTTACCACTTGCCACTTGCCACTTACCACTTGCATCTTGCCACTTATCACTTGCCTCCATGCTCTACCTCCTCATCGAATTCCTCGACGAACTGGTCTTTGGCGTCCACGCTGCGGCCTGGCCGGCCATCCGCGACGAACTGGGCCTGACCTACCTCCAGATCGGCCTGGCCGCCAGCCTGCCGGGGCTGATCTCAACTTTTATCGAGCCGTTCCTCGGCATCCTGGGGGATGTCTGGCGGCGGCGTGCCCTCATCCTCGGCGGCGGCATCTTCTTCACCCTCGCCCTCCTGCTCACCTCCACCGCCTCCACTTACTCCCTGCTGCTTTTCTCGTTCATCCTGTTCTACCCCTCCTCCGGGGCGTTCGTCAGCCTGTCGCAGGCCTCGTTGATGGACTCGGCTCCCGAGCGCCACGACCACAACATGGCCCGCTGGACCTTCGCCGGGTCGCTGGGCGTGGTGACGGGGCCGGTCTTCCTCGGACTGGCGGCCTTTGCCGGTGTGACCTGGCGCGGCGTCTACCTGGGGCTGGCCCTGCTCTCTGCCCTGGCCGTCATCGCCGCCCGCCGCGCCCTCCCGCCCGACCCGGAC
>DIDQ01000063.1:40774-90284 GCA_002418215.1 Anaerolineales bacterium UBA5796 | reverse complement strand
CCCGCCCCAGAAGGCCAGCAGCGCCCCGCCGGCCACGCCGCCCACTGCCCCAACCGACTGGACGCTGGCGAGCAGGCTTTCGCTGCCGCCCGACCAACTCAGGATCATGGGGGCCATCAGGGTCGCGCCGATGGCGATGAAGAAGTTGCCGGCCATGAACAGGATTGCCAGCCCTCGCAGCCCGCGCCTCTGGCGGATGTAGCCGAAGCCGAAGAGGGTTTCATGCCACAGGCTGCCGCGGCTCTCGCGTCCCACCTGGCTGACGGCGGGCCGCGGCACCTCGACGACCATCAAGGCGGCGAAGGCCGCCAGGAAGGTCGCCAGGTCTATCAGCATGATCCCGTCCATGCCGATGCGGCCCAACAGGGCGGCGGCAAAGACCGGGGCCAGGATGCCCGACAGGGCGGTCGCCAGCCCCAGCATGGCTTCGGCGCGGGTATAGTGTTCCTTGGGGAGCATGGTGGTCACGGCGGCAGTGTAGGCCGGGTATTGGAAGGCCGTAAAAAAGCCGGCGACGACGCTGATGGCGTAGATGTGCCAGAGTTGCAGCGCGCCGGCGCGGTAGAGCAGCAGCACGGCCAGGGTGGCGAGGGCGGTCGCCATGTCGCTGAACAGCATCACCCGTTTGCGGTCCCAGCGGTCCACCAGCGCCCCGGCGACGGGCGTCAGCAGCACGGTCGGCAGGAAGGCGAAGAAGCTGACGGTCGAGAGGGCTGTCGCCTCCCCGGTCGCCTGCCAGGCCCAGATGGTGAAGGCGAACCAGGTCATGGCGCTGCCGAGCAGCGAGACGACCTGTCCGAGCCAGATCAGGCTGAAGGCTTTCATGCCGGTGGGGGAGGGGAGGGCGCTCATCGCCCCAAATTATGGCATACATTGGCGCGGGAAAAGTTGACAGTTGTGCAAACTGGCGGAGTTTTCAGCACAAAGGCGCCAAGGTCACGAGGTTTTTTCTTTGTGGGCGCAAAGGCCCCTTTGTGCGCTTTGTGTTTTTGCGGGGATGATACGCCCTCAGGCTTTTCGGTTTTCCCTGGAACTCGACGAGACGTATATCCCGACCAGGATCAGGAGTCCGCCCATGAGAGTCAGCGCGGTGGGGGATTCTTGAAGCAGGAAATAGGCCAGGATGGCCGAGGCGATCGGCTCGCCCAGGGTCGTTACAGACACCAGCGCGGCGGGCAGGAATTTGAGCGCCCAGTTGTAGCTGGAGTGGCCGATCAGTTGCGGCGCCAGCGCCAGGAGCAGGATCCACAGATAGGCGATGGGCGGGAAGCCAAACATCGTCTGCCCGGCGGCGAGCATGACCAGGATCAGCACCACCGCAGCCATGCTGTAGACGACGAAAATATACGGGACCAACGATATGCGCGCCCGCAGGCTGCGCCCGATGATGAGATACCCGGCCACCGCCCAGGCCCCGGCCAGGGCCAGGAAATTTCCCAGGAAAGCGCGTCCCCGCACGAAGTCCGGGAGCGGGGGGCAGACCAGGCCTCCGTCGAGGCGGCAGGCGTCGCCCAGGCCGATCACTGATCCGCCGATCAGGGCCAGTCCCATCCCCATCAGCACAGATTTGGATAGCGATTCTTTCAGGATGAGCGGCGAGAGCAGCGCCACCCAAAGCGGTCCCGAACTGACGAGTACGACCGAACTGGCGACGCTGGTATATTCGAGTGAGGTGATCCAGGTGGCAAAGTGCGCCGCCAGGAAGCCCCCGGAAAGCATCCCCAAAAGCAGGTCACGGCGGGAGATGCCCTTCAATTCCTCCCGGTGACGGGTCAGGGCGAGTGGGGCGAGCACCAGGCTGGCAAAAGTCAGGCGCAGGGCGGCGATCACCAGTGATGGCGCATCTTTCTGCGCATAGCGAATGAATAACGAGGATGTCGAAACGGCCAGGATGGCCAGGATCAGGATCAGCGGCAGCGCCAGGCGTGAGCGTTGTTGGGTCATGGAAGGGTCCTTTGGAAGGCGGTTAATGGGGTAATCTAACCACCAACCCGCACGGACTTCCATTGAGGTCTTATGACAAATTTATTAGCGGATATGCCAGATGACCTTCCCCCGTACCTTGTCCAATGCGATGGGTCCCAGGCGGCGGCTGTCGAGACTGTCGGCCCGGGTCCCGCTTACGATCAGGTTGCCGTCCTCGGCGACCCGCTCGATCTTCTTGATCAATGTCCCATAGCTCTCGTGTCCGAAGACTACCACGTCGCCTGCCTTGAGGCGGCGCAAAAAGACGGGAGCCGCGGCGATCACCACGAAATCCCCATCCTGGTATTCGGGCAACATGGATTGCCCTGTGATCTTGAGGATTCTGAGCATAAAAAAGAACCTTGCGAAGGCTTGAAACCTTCGCAAGGCTGGGTTCCGGGTTACAGGTCTGGGTAGACCATTTCGAGCGAGGGCGCGTAGGGGGCGTTGGCTTTTTTGGTCTTGACGCCCTTGGTCTCCCAGAAAATGGCTGCGAACTCGTTGATGGCCGCTACTAATTCCAGCCCGGCTTCGCGGCTCGCGGTCTGGCGGCATTTGGAGCCGAGTTGCATGATCCGGTAAACCAGGTCGTCCACGTTGGGGTGTTTGTCTTTTTTGAAATAATCGCCCCAGATGATGCGGATCTCGTGCTTGGCCTTTTCGGCGTGTTCTTCCTTGACGGTGACGTAGCGTTCCATGCTGTTGTGGAATTCGCCGGTGCTTTTTTGTTCTCCGCTTTCGAGGGCCGCCATCAAGTCCATCATGCGGACGACGGTCAGGGCGGCGATCTGGGCGGTGCTGGGGTCGTAGATTCCGCAGGGGATGTCGCAGTGGGCCTGGGCCTGTTCGAATCCGACGCGTCTATCAAGTGCTTCGAGTAATTGTTTGATCATTCAATCCTCCATAAGGGTTGGTTGGTAGAGTAATTCTGACTTAAATGTCATATTACTAATAAAGACAAAGCATGTCAAGATTAGTTCGCGCGGTGTTAATAAAATGCTGACCCGAAGGCCAAGCCAGGTCAACAAATTGGGTAAAAATGGTGTAGAATAATTACAGCGTCAAATCCCTATCCATTCTTAAAAAGGAGTTGCGATGACCCATATTATTACCAGTTTATGTTTGCGCGACAGCGGGTGCGTCGAAGTTTGCCCGGTCGAATGTATCGTCCCCGGCAAACCGGTGGAGGAATGGCCCTGGTTCTATATTGACCCGGATACTTGTATTGACTGTGGCGCATGTGTCCCCGAATGCCCCTTCGCGGCCATCTTCCCTGAAGATGATGTCCCTGCGGCTTACAAAGCCAAAGGCGGCGAGTTCATCAGCCGCATCGGGATTTCCGGTCACTACGAGGGGACCAACCATCATGGCGATCAAGTGGTGCTTGAAACAGCCAGGAAACTCGAAGCCGGTGAAGTGGTGGACCTGACCGAAGATACCAAGCCCAACTACGACTATTTCTCCAGCGGCCCCGGCTATTCAGCCAACGACTGACCCCCCGTAAAAGTACAGCAATGATAATGCGCCCCGATGGATTTCGGGGCGCATTGTTTTATTCGAACTCGATTTCGATCTCTTCGTCTTCGGCCCACTCGGCCATGCGTTCGATCTCGATGTCGCCGAACAGGGCCTGCTGGCGGGCAGCCACCCGGTAGCGCTTGACCAGTTCCAGTAAAGCGAGGAAAGTCACCACGATTTCCAGGCGGGAGGGGTTCGGCCCGAGCAGTTCGCCGAACCTGGCGTTCGACGACTTGCCCAACCGGCGGGCAATCGCCTCGATCTTCTCACGGATGGTGATCTTCGGCGCGGTGATGACCGTCCCCAGCGCTTTCTTGTCCCGCTCGCGGGCCAGGATCGTTTCGGCGGCTTCGAGCAGGTCGGTCAGGGTCACGTCCGACAGGTCCAGCTTGCCTTCGATTTTCGGGGGCGGAGCCAGCCGCAGGTAAGTGCGCAGGTTTTGGGTCTCGCGTTCCAGCAGCCAGTTCGCCATCTCCTTGAAGCGTTTGTAAAGACGCAATTGCTCGGCCAGCATCTCGCCGGGGTCTTCCTCGCCCGGCTCGCGCACCGGCGGGCGCGGCAGCAGCGCCTCAGACTTGATCTGTAACAGCCGGGCGGCGATCACCAGGAAAGCCGAAATCTCCTCGGCGGCAACGCCTTCCATTTCGTGTATGTAAATCAGGTACTGGTCTGTAACCTGGGCGAGGGCCAGGCTGGTAATGTCCAGCTCGGCGCGCTCGATCAGGTCCAGCAGCAGGTCCAGCGGCCCCTCGTAGACGGGGGTCTGGACGGTGTAATCTCCCAGTTGGTGAACGGCGGTTTGCAGGCTCATGGCGGGCGAATTATATCATCAGGAACTGCCACCCTTGCGATGGTTTGGTCCTTCAGGCTCCGCCTTCAGGGCAGGCCTTCGCAAGGGTCGTAGGTTATAATTTGGGCCATGACTTCTCCAAAACTTACCCATCTCGACCAGACCGGCCGCGCCCGCATGGTGGACGTGAGCGCCAAACCGGATACCGAACGCGTCGCCGTCGCCCGGGGCGAAATCCTGATGAAACGGGAAACCCTGGAGCTGATCCGGGCCGGGGCGATCAAAAAAGGGGATGTGTTGACCGTAGCCCAGATCGCGGGCATCAGCGCCGCCAAACGGACCTCGGACCTGATCCCGTTATGTCATCCCCTCCCGCTCTCGAAAGTGGACGTGGATCTGTCCCTGGACGATACGCTCCCCGGTGTGGTCATCACCGCCACCGCCAAAGTGACCGGCAAGACCGGCGTCGAGATGGAGGCGCTCACCGCCGTCTCTGTGGCCGCGCTGACGGTTTACGACATGGCCAAAGCCGCCGAAAAGACCATGCGCATCCACAACATTCGCCTGGTCGAAAAGCACGGCGGCAGGTCGGGAGATGTGGTCAATGAATAACCACAACTACAAAATCCTTTTCTTCGCCACCTTGCGCGACCGGGCAGGGACCAAGTCGCTTGAGTTGCAAACCGAAGAATCCATAACGGTGGCAGGCCTCAAGTCCCGGCTGGTTTCGCAGTTCCCGGGGCTGGAAGCCTCCATGGGGTCGGTCCTGGTCTCCGTCAACCGGACTTACGCCTTCGACGACGACCTCATCCCCGACGGGGCCGAAGTGGCCCTGTTCCCGCCGGTCTCTGGCGGGTCGGATGGATTCCCCACCGTATTCGCCGTCACCGAAGACGAAATTGATTTGAATGCCTTGTTGGACCAGATCACGTTAACTTCGACCGGCGCGGCGGCGATCTTCACCGGCATGGTGCGGGGCGAGACCTCACGGGGTGAGGCGCACGAGACGGTTTGCCTCGAATACGAGGCTTACAGACCCATGGCCGAGGCCAAGATGCAGCAGGTGGCCGACGAGATCCGCCAGCGCTGGCCGACGGTGGAGGGCGTGGCCATCGTCCAGCGGATCGGGCGGCTCACCCCGCGCACCCCGACCGTGCTGATCGCCTGCACTGCCGCCCACCGGGATACGGGTGTCTTCGACGCTGCCCGTTACGGGATAGACCGGTTGAAGGAGATCGTGCCGGTATGGAAGAAGGAGATCGGCCCGAACGGGGAGGAATGGGTCGAGGGCGATTACGTCCCCAAGCCCGGGGAGTAACGGCTGGGTTAAAAATCCGGGCTTGCCAAATGATGATGGGGCAGTTATAATCACGACCGCTAAACGGGGTGTGGCTCAGTCCGGTAGAGCGCACGGTTCGGGTCCGTGAGGTCCGCGGTTCGAATCCGCGCACCCCGACAAGCGAAAAAAGACTGCACGGATGGTAATGAGTGCCATCCGTGCAGTCTTTTATTAGCGAGTAAACTACCACCGCCTATGACGGTGGTAGTTTACTAGGTTTGACCGAATATCCGCTATTTCGCCAACGCTTCATCCGGTGGACAGGCTTCCGCGGCCGCGGCGGCCATTGCCAGGGCGGGCGCGGCCTGGGGGTAGAGCCGTTTTTGCAGCCGGAATGCCACATTCACCAGCCCGATCATCACCGGCACTTCCACCAGCGGGCCGATCACCGCCGCGAAGGCCGCCCCGCTATGGATGCCGAAGACCGCCACTGCCACCGCAATCGCCAGCTCGAAGTTGTTGCTGGCCGCCGTGAAGGACAGGGTTGTGGTTTTGGAATAATCCGCTCCCAGGCGGTGCCCCATCCAGAACGAGACCAGGAACATGCCCACGAAATAGAGCAGCAGCGGGATGGCGATCCGCACCACGTCACCTGGGATTTGCACGATCAGGTTGCCTTTGAGCGAGAACATCACCACAATCGTGAACAGCAGGGCGATCAGCGTCAACGGGCTGGTCTTGGGCACGAAATTCTTGTAATACCAATCCCTGCCTTTGGCGCGCACCAGGACCAGGCGGGTGAAGAAACCGGCCAGGAACGGGATTCCCAAATAGATGAACACACTCTTGGCAATTTCGCCGATGGTGATCGCCACTACCGAACCGGCCAATCCGAACAAGGGCGGCAGGACGGTGATGAAGACCCAGGCGTACACGCTGTAAAACAAAACCTGGAAGATGCTGTTGAAGGCCACCAGCCCGGCGGCGTATTCGGTGTCGCCGTGCGCCAGTTCGTTCCAGACGATCACCATTGCGATGCAGCGCGCCAGGCCGATCATAATGAGTCCGGCCATGTATTCGGGGTAGCCGCGCAGAAAAATGATCGCCAGGCCGAACATCAGCACCGGCCCGATGACCCAGTTCTGGACGAGCGAGAGCGCCAGCACCTTGCGGTTGCGAAAGACCTCGCCCAACTCCTCGTATTTCACTTTGGTAAAGGGCGGGTACATCATCAGGATCAACCCGATCGCGATCGGGATGTTGGTCGTGCCGACCGAGACAGCCTCATTAAATTGCTGGACGCCCTGCGGGAACAGGAAGCCGATCCCCACCCCGACCGCCATCGCCAGGAAGATCCACAGCGTCAGGTAGCGGTCGAGGAAAGAGAGTTGCCTGGTGATACTGGATTCTTTGGTCATGGTTCCTCCGGTAAACAAGGATTTGAGGGGTTTTCCTTTTTCAGGCCGGATGGGACATTTTCCTGCCGCCGGATCGTGAACTGCGACGACGGGAACGTAATCCGCACCCCGGAATTGGACCGCCCGCGGCGAACGACCCGCAGGCCTGGTCCCGTTTTCGGACGGTCAGGCCGTTTCGAGCGCGTCCGCCAGCCAGGTGGCGATTTCTGCCGGGGTGGGAATCCGCCCGGACGAGACCACCTTCTCGTTGACGACCAGCCCCGGCGTGGACAGGATGTTGTAGGCCATGATGTCGGTGTAATCCGTGATCTTGACGATCTCGGCTTCGAGCGCCATCTCCCCGACGACCTTGCGGGCGATCTGCTCGACCCGCTTGCAGTTGGCGCAGCCCGATCCAAGAATTTTGATGGTAAGCATGGGTTCCTCCAGGGAAATTAGTGGGTAACAATGGCGGTTTCCGCATTGCGGCGGTTTACCAGCCATAAAATCCCGGCCAATATCGCCAGGAATAGCGTTAGATATAGCGCTACCAGCCCCAGGCTGGCCCCGTCCACCCAGGCCCCGTAGATCAGCCCGGCCAGGGTGCTGAAGAGCGCCACCCAGCCCACGTAAGTCCAGGCTTTGGTTTTGCCGATGATGGCTGCGGTGATCAGGATACTTTGCAGGCTGAGTTCGGGGTCCGAGATCAAGTAAGCCAGCAGCGGACCGCGGTGCATCCCCAGGCTGAGGAACATCTGGGCGATGGGCACTTCAACCAGGGTGGGGAAATACATGAAGACGCCGAAGACCACGCCGACGAAATTGCCCGGCAAGGAATTGCTCCCGGCGACGGCTTCGATCCATTCAGGCCGGATCAGCTCACGGATGACGCCCACCGCGAAAACACCCACCACCAGCAGCGGGAAGATTTGTTTGACGAACTTCCACGTCTCCCACAGGAAGTCGCGGGTCTCGTCATCGCTCAGTTTCGCTTTGAGCATCCAGCCCAGGGCGATGACCGAGAGCAGCACCCCGAAGAACTTGCCGGTCAGGGACAGGGTCAGGCCGCCGGGGTGGGGCGTCATGCCGAGCGCGGCCAGGAGCAGGGTCAGGCCGACCAGCGCGACCGAGACCCAGGTCCAGGCGTTGGCCCCCTCGTGAATCCGTTCGATGCCCTTCCAGGAGGCCAGCCCGATCAGGGCCAGCATCCCGATCAGGATCGCGCCCTGGGCGGTCACGCCTTCCTCGCCCCGGGCCGGGTCGAAGGGCACCAGGCGGTACAGCGCGGCCTGGAAGGCCTCCGCGCCGCCAACCGGCAGGGAGATTTCGGCATAAGACCGTTTCAAGAAGTCGAACTGGAAGGTGCCTGCCACCAGCAATACCACCAGCACTAGCATGAAAACGACCACCGCCCGACGCATGGCCGCCTGCCCGGCGAACATTGCGTCGGTAGCCCTGTCGTGGGCGGCGTCCTCCTTGCGGAAGATGAGCGCCATGATAATGCCCACGCCGATGCCGAAGGCCAGCGAGAGCAGCAGGCGGGCGAGGGCCAGGTCCATGCCGATCACGCCGCCGGTGTAGACCAGCGCCAGGACGTTGATGGCCGGGGCCACGAACAGGAAGGTGATGGCCGGGCCAAGCCCCGCGCCTTTTTTGTAGATGCCCGCGAACAATGGGATGACCGTACACGAACACACCGCCAGCAGGAAGCCCGCCGCAGCCGAGGCCGGATACGAGATGAATTTGGGCGTATTACGCCCCAGGAAGCGCGTCACCGTCTCTTTGGGGATCAGGGCGGCCATGGCCCCGGCGATGGTGAAGGCGGGCAGCAGGCACAACAGGACGTGCGCGGCCAGGTAAGCCGCCAGGTTGCCCAGCCCGCCGGAGATCAAATTACCGAGAAATTCGAGAGCGTTCATGCAGGTCCTTCGATGATTATTCGAATTCTTGAATATGATCGGCGCAAAAGAAAAGCCTTTGCCGACGGAAGGCTTTACTCGGACAGGAGAATCACCTGCCCGGCATCCACAGGACCCGGGTCCGGGTGGCACTTGGGACAGGGGCACTCGGCCCTGGCATGGGCGTGCGGGAGCGGTTCCGGCTGCCCGGCGGCGGTGAACACGGCATCCATGACCCCGAAGACTTCGGGGCGGAGGACCCGGTAATACATGTTCCAGCCGTCGCGCCGGTCAGAGACGATCCCCGCGTCTTTCAGCACCTTGAGATGCTGGGAGATGTATGCCTGCCGCAGCTTGAGCATGGCTTCGATATGACACACACACTGCTCCCCCTCCCGCAGGATGGACAGGATCGCCAGCCGGGCCGGGTGGGCCAGGGTCTTGAACAGGTCGGCTGAAGGTTGGTAGGGTTTAATCATATTCGACATTCTGAATATCATTGTAGGACAAAAAACCGCTTTTTCACAGCGGCTGTTGTCACCAACATCATGTGACAAGTGTCACAATTTTATGCGCGGAGACCCCACTCTTCGAGCATAAGGCAGTCTCATCGGTTGGGATTTGCCATCTTATCTTATTCGCAACCTGTTAACGCCAATTTAACGCCGAATTATGGTCAGGTAAAAGTTTGGTGCCCCGGCTTCAAGGCTGGGGCGATGCGAGCAATTCGGCAGGCGTATTCAAGGGGCCGCTCAAGGCGCGCAGGAAAGATTCGAGCTGCGCCAGTTCGGCCGCGGTCAGGCCGAGCGGCTCCAATTCCGAGCGGCCGAGGGGAGCGAACGGAGGATGGTTGTAATGTTGCAAGACTTCGGCCAGTGTCGAGAATTGACCGGCATGCATGTAGGGCGCGGATTCGGCCACATTGCGCAGTGTCGGCGGTTTGAAGGCGCCCGCCAGTTGTTCCCCCGTAGACACGACGAAGCGCAAATCCGCGCAGCCGGTTTCGCCCGCGTCACTCCATTGGCTCAAGCAATTGAACTCATCCTGGATAACTTGGTCCACGCCCGAGGCGCGGCCATCGTCGGCAGGCAAGCCATCGGCGGCGGGGACGCCTGTGTTATGGAACTCGTTGTTCGTGAAAAGCGGCCCGTTGTGGCATTTGATACAGTCTGCCCGCCCGATGAATAGGCGCAGTCCCGCTACTTCATCCTTTGTGAGCGCAGACTGCATGGCTTCCCTGTCGTTTTCGAGCAGGGCTGCCACGTATTGGTCGAAGCGCGAGGGGCCGGGCGCGATCAAACGCTCGTAGGCGGCGATTGCCTTGCCCATATTCACGTAGATCCGGGTCGCAATCTCACGATCGGCAAGCGTCATCGCCTCCCAGGCCGCGCGCGCCTCCGGGTCGTCAACCGGCCCGGCCGCTCTTGGGAAGCGCGTCTGGTCTGAGAGATCAGGCAGGTCGCCGAAAACAGCCTCGTATTGTGCCCGGTACTGCTCGTCAATCAAATGGGCGTATTGCGTCCGGGTCCCGCCGTGTTCCACGGGGCTTTCCATTGGGCCGAGCGCCTGCGCCCACAGGCTGTCCTTGCGCCCGTCCCAAAACAGCCAGGGGCTGTACGCTGCACCGATGATCGTCATGGTCCTGCGGGTGGTCGTTCCAACACCCTGCGCCAGCGGCAGCCCATCGTTGAACAATTTGTCCGGCAGGTGGCAAGTAGCGCAGGCTACTTTGCCGTTGGCGCTAAAACGCGTATCGAAGAAGAGCGCCTGCCCAAAGGCCGCGGCTTGCGGATTGTCTGCATAGGCGTTGGATGGATCCGGGGGTAACGGAGGCAGGCTCCCGATCCAGAGGGAACGGAGCGCGGCGATCTCCTGTTCAGACCAGGACACAGGCCTGCTCGCCGTCCAAAGGGCGATTGCCGCGGCTATGAGGATGGTCCCGCCTAAAATCCAAAGAACGCGCTTCATTTCGCTTACTTCAGGGTCAGGTTGAAAATGATCGTATCGTTCTGCCCTGCGGCTGTGATGTCGAAGCGCACTTCCCACCAGCCAGGCATCTGGAATTTCATGCCCTCGACGAGATAATCACCGTTTCCCAGGTCTTGGGTAACCTGCGGGTTGGTCGGCAATCCGTGACCGTGTTGGGGCATCCCGCCGCTGACTGAAACCTCGGCCCCTGCCACAGGCTGGCCTTCAGCCGTCTCGATATGGATCGTCCAGGCATGGATCTGGTTGAGGGGCGGGCTGGACGGATCGCTCGCCCACGAAACCCGGTACAGGCCGTTGTCCGAAAGGCGCGAATTGGACATATCCAGGCTTGTCGGGGCGGGCTGGTCTCCCATCATCAACGGATGCAGGTATCGCGGCCCGAGGGTTGGCAGGAAAATAATAATTGCGGCAAGAACCACCAGGACGGTGATGACCGAAGTAGCGATGACTGTGACTGTTTGCTTCTTCATTTCTCCAACTCCTAATTTTGAGTATTCGCCCCATTTTAGTCATAAATTATGAAGGCTTTGTAAAGGTTGATTAAAGATTTCAATTAAAAATGACGCGGCCGGAACTGTTCATCCCTGTTTCCCTCCCAGTTTTTCGACAAAGAGGTGACTGGCTGCCGCGAACCCCAGGGTTAGCAGGACTCCATTGATGTCAATTGTCAAGGTCTGGTTGAAAGGCAGGCTTTCCACGAGCAAAGCCTCCACGTCGGGCCGGACTTCATTCTTGTCGAGGAAGCTGAGCAGTTCATGGTTGTCTTCGGCAAATTCGTGTATCCTGCGGACGACGAATTTATCGCCGGGGGGTATTTGCGTCAGGGGAATCCAAGCGCTGGTCAGATCCTCGCAGCCCGGAAAGGGGTTCCCATGCGGGCATACTTTGGGATCGCCCAGAATGTCGCGCATACGCGCCTCAAGCTGCGGGGATATGGCGTGTTCGATGTTATGCGCCTCGTCGTGGGTTTCAGACAGCGGGATCTTGAAAATCTTGACCAGCAGCCATTCGGTCAACATGTGACGGCGGATCACAGAATAAGCAGCCTCGCGGCCGGTTTCAGTCAGGTGGATTTCCTTCCTGCCTTTGCCGGAGATCCATTTGTCCCGTTCCATGCGTTTGAGGGTCATGGCTACGGTGGCGGGAGCCACGTTCATCATCTCGGCCAGGCGCGCTGCGACGATCTCGCCGTGGTCGCGTTCCATCACGTGCATGGTCATCAGGTAGTCTTCTATGGTGTGAGTGGGGCGCGAATTGGCCTCATGCGTAGTCTGGTGTGACATATATCACCTTTTCTTCGTGAGCATTGTTATACTGGATTAAATAATAATATTAGTATATACTAACATTCATTGCTACGGAGTGCTAAGTTCATTCTATCACAGCCACTTTTTGTGTCAAGCAAAAATATCGAGGAGTGCGCAGTTCGGGTTTTGGCACGCCGGCGAATCCAAACCTAAAACCTATCGGAGGCAGATTATGTTGGCAAGTTTACTTTTGTCCTTGCGTGAAGGCCTTGAAGCGGCCCTGATCATCGGGATCGTGTTGGGTGTTTTGCTCAAACTCAAGCGGACCGACTTGAAAAAAGCCGTCTGGATTGGCGCAGGGGTCGCCATCCTGGCCAGCCTGGCCGTTGCGCTGGTGCTCAACCTGTTCGGCATGGAATTCGAAGGCCGGGGCGAGGAGATTTTCGAAGGGGTTGCCATGCTCCTGGCTGCGGGTGTCTTGACCTGGATGATATTCTGGATGCACAATTCAGCCGGCAGTCTCAAACATGAAATCGAAGCGCAAACCAAAGATGCGGTCCGCGCCAAGGGCGGGCGGGCGCTGTTTACCCTGGCCTTCCTGGCGGTTTTCCGCGAGGGCGTCGAACTGGCGTTGTTCCTCCTGGCTGTCCGGCAAACGGCCAGCCCGATCCAGACTTTTGGCGGCGCCATGCTGGGATTGGCCGGCGCGGCAGTGCTGGGATGGTTCCTTTTCAACACGACATCCCGACTCAGCCTGCGCGGCTTCTTCAGGGTTACAAACGTGTTGCTGATCATCTTTGCCGCCGGGTTGGTGGGGTTGGGAGTCCATGAACTTAACGAGGCCGGGATCATCCCTTCGGTGGTCGAACACGTCTGGGATATTAACCACATCCTCAGTGACAAAAGCGATATCGGCCTGCTGTTCAAAGCCCTGGTGGGCTATAACGGGAACCCATCCCTGACAGAAGTGATCGCGTACCTGGCCTACCTGGGCAGCATTGTGACCTACGTGCTCATGCGTAAACCGGCAGTTCTCCAGGCTCCCACGGGCGCAACGGATTGATCTTGCTGCATCCCGCCGCCGACCAGCCTGATCGCCTCTACTGGATCAACCTCTCCAGTAGAGGCTTTTTGTTTGCCCAGTGGAAATTACCTCTCATGGCATTGCGCGGCTTGACAGGATCCATCACCGGCTTTATCATTATCACATGCCGATAACGAAAATTGATAACATCACCCGGAACTTTTTTCTGGGCTTCATCCGCTTGCATATCCTCTACCATGCTTCCGTCGGACCCATCTTCGGTCTCGACATGATCCGGGAATTGGCGGCCCACGGCTACAGTCTCAGCCCCGGCACACTGTATCCCATCCTGCACGGGTTGGAGGGGGAAGGTATCCTTGAATCGCAGAAACAGGTGGTGGGAGGAAAAGTCCGCAAGTATTACCGGGCGACAGAAGAAGGCAAGGCCGTGCTCGCAAAAGCGATTAGCCAGGTGCAGGAATTGATTGATGAAATCAACGAACCATAAAAGGAGTTCAACCATGTCCCCCGGCGCCGACATTCGTCTGCTCTTTACCGCGCGTATCGTGCGCATGTTCTCTTACGGCCTGCTGGCCGTCATCCTGGCTTTGTATCTCTCGTCGGCGGGATTGTCGGATGCGGAGATCGGATTGCTGTTGACCTTGACCCTGCTCGGCGATACGTTCATCTCCTTGTGGATCACCACCCGCGCCGACCGCGTGGGGCGCAAACGGATGCTGCTGATTGGCGCGGCGTTGATGATTTTTGCGGGCATCCTGTTTGCGCTCACGCGTAACTTCTACCTGCTCCTGTTTGCCGCAACAGTTGGTGTCATCAGCCCCAGCGGCAATGAAGTGGGTCCGTTCCTCGCCATCGAGCAATCCGCGCTGGCGCAAACCCTGCCCGCCGGGAAGCGGACCCAGGTCTTCGCCTGGTACCAACTCGCAGGATCGCTCGCCACAGCCCTGGGCAGTCTGTTTGGAGGCGGGCTGGCGCAGGCCCTGCAAAACGGCGGGTCGGCTCCGTTGTCCAGTTACCGAGTTGTCATTCTCATCTATGCTGCCTTGGGCCTGCTGCTTGGCGGGTTGTTCAACTTTATCTCCCCGCAGGTCGAAGTCCCGTTTGGGGAGAATGATAAGAAACGGGTCAACCTGCTGGGGTTGGGTCCATCGAGCAAAAAAGTTTTCAAGCTCGCCGCCCTCTTTTCAGTGGACGCCTTCGCGGGCGGTTTTGTAGTGCAGAGCATCGTGGCGTATTGGTTCCACACCCGTTATGGCGTGGATCCCGCCGCGCTGGGCGCAATCTTCTTCGGGGCGAACATCTTTGCCGGCATTTCGGCCCTCTCCGCAGCCTGGGTTGCGAAGAAGATCGGCCTGCTCAACACGATGGTCCTTACCCACGCGCCGTCGAACATATTATTGATCCTTGTCCCGCTCATGCCCAACCTGCCGCTGGCGGTCTCCATGCTGCTCCTGCGTTTCAGCATCTCGCAGATGGATGTGCCCACGCGCCAATCTTATACACTGGCAGTGGTCTCGCCCGGGGAACGTTCCTCGGCTGCCGGTGTGACGGGCATCGCCCGAACCCTCGGCGCGTCGCTGGCGCCAATTTTTTCCGCACCGTTGATCGGCATCCCTGCCCTGGCAAGCGCGCCCTTTATCATCTCTGGCGCGCTCAAACTCATTTACGATTTCAGCCTGTATCGTAATTTTAGAACCGTCGAACCAGACGAGGAGCGCAGACCCCAATGACCCCAACTCTGGAAGTCCTGGCCTCCTTCCTCAAGCTCGGTTTCACAGCCTTCGGCGGGCCTGCCGCGCACATCGGCATGTTCCGCGATGAATTCGTCCGCCGCCGCCAATGGCTCACCGACGAAGCCTTCCTCGACCTGCTCGGTGCGACCAATCTCATCCCCGGTCCCAACTCCACCGAGATGGCCATCCATATCGGTTTCCTGCGCGCTGGTTGGGCGGGTCTCATCGTCAGCGGTTTGGCATTCACCCTGCCGGCCATGCTTATTGTGCTTGCCTTCGCCTGGGCCTACGTCGAATACGGCTCCACGCCGCAAGCCGCCTGGCTGCTCTACGGCGTCAAACCGGTGATGATCGCCATCATCCTGCAAGCCTTGTGGGGATTAGGCCGTAAAGCCGTCAAAGACAGGCTGACTTTGGCTGCCGGGTTTGGCGTGCTGGCTTTGTATTTTCTCGGCGTGAATGAAATCCTGCTTCTCTTTGCGGGTGGATTGGTCGTCATGCTGCTCCAAAACCGGATGCAACTGGGCCGCGCCCGCCCGGCCTTTTTCCTTCCGCTTCTTTCCGTCCCCGGGCTTGCTTCCGTTTCGTTTGGTTTACCGGCGCTGTTTCTGGTCTTCCTCAAGATCGGCGCCATCCTGTACGGCAGCGGATACGTGCTGGTGGCCTTCCTCCGCGCCGATCTGGTCGAGCGCCTCGGCTGGTTGACCGAATCCCAGTTGATAGACGCCATCGCCATTGGGCAGATCACCCCGGGGCCGCTTTTCACCTCGGCCACCTTTATCGGCTACCTGCTCGGCGGCATCCCCGCTGCTTTGATCGCCACCCTGGGCATATTCCTGCCATCCTACATCTTCGTCGCCGTCAGCAACCCCATCATCCCCAAACTGCGGGAATCCCCCTGGGCCGGCAGCCTGCTGGATGGGGTCATCGTAGCCTCGCTGGGCCTGATGGCAGCAGTGAGTTATCAGTTAGGGCGGGCATCCCTGACAGACCTCCCAACGCTCGCAATCTTTGTGATTTCAACAGCCCTGCTATTCCGATTCAAGATCAGCTCGACCTGGCTCATCGTCGGCGGCGCGCTGGCTGGTTGGCTGACTTCGCTGCTATAATGCGGATTCGCTTCCCATCCCAAACCACACCCGGAGGAACCATGAACTACCTTTTCATCATTAACGACGGCCCTTACGGCAGCGAGCGCCCCTACAATGCCTTGCGCCTTGCCATGAATCTGGTCAAACGCGAAGGGACAGGCGTGCGCGTCTTCCTGATGGGAGACGGGGTGCAGTGCGCCGTCAGGGGCCAGGATACACCGCAAGGATATTACAACATCGAGCGTATGTTGGGTTCGGTTGTGCGCCGCGGTGAAGTCGCCACCTGAGGGACGTGCCAGAAAGCCCGAGGTCTCGGGCAGGAAATCCTGATGGATAACATCCAAAATGGAAGCATGGAATTGTTAACCGATTGGACCCTGGAAGCAGATAAAGTGCTGGTGTTTTGATCTTCTGCGCCCCCGTCTTTTTCCACTGAAGGCCCCTAAAAAAATTTACCCACCCGCAACAACCGGGTGGGCATTTTCAGTGCGCTGGGAGGGACTTGAACCCTCACGCCTTGCGGCACATGGCCCTCAACTACAAAAGTCAATCAAGGCACCATGCGATACAAGGTTTCAAGTTCAAGCCATCAGTGATTTGCTGGTTACGCTTTCTGCAAAAGCTTTTCTGACTGGTTACGCACTGGTTACGAAAAAGCGTAACCAGTCATTTGACCGGTCTAACCCTCTGAGGAGCGCAAGAGAGCTGCGAGAATTTCCCCGTATTTTTCTCGGAAGAGATATTCCGTGGAAGACAAATGATTTGACATGGTCTATTCGCTAATTATGACACATAACTTGATGTAGAATTCCAGCCATGCCCATCACCATTTCCCTGGTCGCAAACCTGTTCTTCTTCGGTTTTACCCTCTGGCTGGGAGCCTATCTCCTCACGCGTAATGTCCAGAAGCTGACTGTGCGCCTGACAGGGCTTGGCATTTTATGCTTTGCTGTTGTACTTGCACTGGAAATTATTGCGGGACAACAACCTAATGGGCTGTTGCTTCTTCCCGCGCTGTTTTGGATCGGTGCCGTGTTAAATCTCGTTCCCGAAGAAAGCGCCTGGCGACAAACCCTAATTCGAACCTGGGCTTTGACAGCAATTCCCATCTTCATCCTTACTCTTCTCAACACTTGGTTCTCCCTGATCGCTCTCGCCGCCCTCTTGGGTTGTGTTGTACTCTTCACTATACACAAACCCAGCGCATATCACAAAAACACCTTCGCGCTTTTGGTAGCTATCGGGCTGTTCTTCTCGCTCAGTACAGGCTTGCTCGTTCTGCCCCTCAACTGGATTCCGCGCTCATGGATGATCCCTGCGCTGGGACTTGATCTCATCCTGCTCGGCGTCGCCATCACGCTCTGGGATGCCTTCGACGAAGGTGAATCCATTCGGTCGCACTTTGTCCGTTCGCTTGTCTCGTCACTATATTACGCAGGCGCCCTCGCGGCGTTTGTAATGCTCGCAATAGCCATTGACGGCGAAATGACCCTGGGTAAACTAATCGCATTGATTGCTGTCATCGCGTTTGGAATTATCACGCAAACCTTTTCAAACCAGATCCAACACCTATTGGATCGCCTAACTCTTTCAAATCTAACAACGTTGAATGACCAGCGCGACATGCTGCGTCAAACAGTGGATGCGCTCCCGCGTCTTTCCACACTTGATCCTGCCTCAATGGACGTGGAGCAGTTCGCGCGTCTGACACGTCGCGCCATCAGCAATCTAGGCGACCTGCCCAAACTCTCTGCCAGCCCGTTGATGAACCTTCCTGCTCTTATTTCAATGAATGTTGACAATCCGTTGGATCGGGCTCATGCGCTGAAAGCCTTCCTCACCGAGAGCATCCAGCGACTCAAGCCTCAAGGTAGAGGTGACTTCGGCACAACTGACGAATGGCGTTACTACAACTCGCTGTACTTTCCCTACGTGCTGGGTCTCAAACCCTACACCCGCCTAACGGACAAAGAATCGCTCGACGAAATTTCCCGCCAGGCTCTTGACTGGTTTCAAACCTCCGTCCCCGAACGGACTCTACACAACTGGCAAAATACCGCCGCCAGGCTGGTCGCAAATGATTTGAGAAACAAATCCTGAAACTGGCAGTACTTGGCAGTAGTTTTCGTAGATTTGGCAGTCTCACCTGACATAGACTGGGGGCAAAGGAGACGACACTATGACCATCATTGATTTTCTCATCGGTATGCCCCTTATGAATGCCATGCCTCACTTTGTCCTGGGGACATGGAAAGGACGCATGTTCAGTGCCTTCGGGTTTGGGGATGTAAAAAACATTCTCTACGGGCTGTTGAACTTCCTCATCTCGATCAGCTTGTTTGTATATAAATATGGAGTTGAGCAGCTTGCCAGCAATGGACTCTATGCAGGTGCATTGACCATCCTCGTCATCTATTTTCTGACGGGCTGGTATTGGTATTCCATCTTTCACAAGAAACACTACAGTACATCTTCAGTCAAAGGAGAATAATATGAACATAAACAGTCAAATCGCCATTCGGCGCATCCTGCTTGGTAACGCCATCTTCTCAAGTGTCAGTGGATTGCTCTTCACCTTTGCATCAGCCTCTGTTGCCCGCTTTATTGGCGTTGACTCTTCCAGCGTCATTCTGCTCATTGGTATCGGGTTGGCGGGCTACGCCTTCTTGATCTACCAAAATGCCAATCACAGTGAAATTTCAAAAGCCTTTGTCCTCACAGCCATCATTGCCGACTCGACCTGGGTTCTGCTCAGTCTCGTCCTGCTACTCACAAACTGGGTACCGTTTACCGTGGAAGGCAAATGGGCGGTCGGCATCGTCGCCGCCATTGTTGATGTGTTCGCTACCCTGCAATTCATCGAGTGGCGGAAAATGTAATACTTGAAAACGTCCCGAAGGTTTGGTGTTGGAAAACCTTCGGGATGTTCTTGTTACGGCTGGTAGATTCTGGTCTCAGGCTTGAATGCCGCCCAGGAAAACCAGAAGTGGTTGATCGAGACAATAGATGTAAGTTGTTTTCCCTTCAATTCACCCGTAACAGCAATTCCAAGAACATTCCATTCACTGCCTGTTTGCATGTCGAGAATTTTTCCATCCCTGTACTCATAGTCAAGGATCTGACTATCAAGTGATCGCGAGTATGCAACCGCTGAGCCGACCTCACGACCTTCGGGTATGTTGCTGCTATCCAGCGCGGAAGCTGTACCTTCTGTCCAGAAAATTACCACATCGTTTTTCATATCCCACACCATGACTTTCGACATAGTCGTAATCCTGCTTCCGGGACTGGGTTCGCGCCCGGTTTTTTTGTATCATTTTGGCATCAACAAAGTCCCGCTCGTACTTGAAGAGCGTAACGAAACGAGCGGGACAAAGGAGTCTTAACCATGTCTCAACCGATAATCGATGTCCAAAAATTGACCGCAACCTACGGACCCGTCACAGCGCTTAACGGTGTGAACCTGACCGTGAACAAAGGCGAGATCTTCGGCTTATTGGGTCCGAACGGCGCGGGCAAATCCACACTGCTGGCATGTGTGGAAGGGTTGCATAACCCCAAAAACGGCAGCGTACACGTCAACGGGGTTGACGTGCAGGCAGATTCTGCCAGCACCAAAAGTCAACTTGGCATTCAACTGCAAAAGACCGCCCTGCTCGACGATCTGACCGTTGCCGAATTGGTGGAAGTGTATGCCGCGTTGTACGAAGTGTATCTCAACTCGGAACAGATCGACGCCCTTCTCACACGCTTCGACCTGCTCGAAAAGCGGAATACGCTATCGCGCCGTCTCTCTGGCGGACAACAACAACGGCTCGCACTCGCTGTAGCCATTGCCAACGACCCACAGATCGTCCTGCTTGACGAGCCGACCTCCGCGCTCGACCCGCACGCTCGCCGCGCGGTATGGGATATGATCCGCGAATTGCACAATGAAGGACGGACGATTGTGCTTACCACCCATGCCATGGAGGAGGCGGAAGCCTTATGCGGACGCATCGCCATCATTGACCGGGGTCAGGTGGTGTCGTGTGATACGCCTGCAGCATTGATCTCCAGCCTCAAATTGAACGCGATGTTGAAAGCCACGGTGGAACTGCCGTTGGAGCAGGTTCGCACATTACCTGATGTGAACAATGCCCGCTATACCGGTCAACACCTGGAAGTGGAAACTGCCCGACCCGAAGTGACGTTGACTGCCCTGCATGAACTGGCAGCGCGCTCCGGACGCTCCATCAGCGATGTGATGTTGCGCCAACCCAATCTGGAAGATGTCTTCCTGAAATTGACCGGTCACGCGCTGGCTGAGTCCAACCCATCCGCTTGATATTGAAAGGAATACCCTATGAAACGTTTTCTCATCCTCACCAAAGCCATGACCCTCATGCAACTGCGCAACGGGTATGTGTTGTTCTGGAACTTTGCCTTCCCGGTCCTGCTCATGGTCATCTACGGCGCGGTCATGAGCCAATACATGGACTATATGACCCCCGGTGTCATCGTGCTAAACGCCCTCAGTTTCGGGCTGGTCAGCAGTTCGACGATGATGCTCGAGATGCGCGAGAAGAGCGTCCTGCGCAGATTGCAGGCGACACCTTTGCCTGCCAGACAGTTGATCGGTTCGTATTTACTGGTCAACGTCATCATTGGTGTTCTGCAAAGTACGCTCATCATTCTGGCGGGTGTTCTGCTTTATGACGTGCCCGTGACCGGGACCAGCCTGCTCCTGTCGTATCCCATGATCCTCGCCGGATTGCTGGCATTCATGGCGCTGGGTGGCATCATCAGCGGTATGACGGCAAAAGCCGGGGCCGCCACCGCCGTCGGCATGACGATCTACTTCTTATTGATGTTTATCAGTGATATGGTCTTCCCGTTGGATATGTTGCCGGAATGGTTGAGGAATGTTGTGGCTTATCTGCCTGCTTACCCGGTCGTTCAACTCGTCCGTTCGGCCTTGCTGGAAGCCACGCTCGATCCCAAATGGCTGACGCATCTGTTCCTGCTCGCCGTCTATGGCTTCGGCGCGACTTTTATCGCCGCAAAGTTGTTCCGCTGGGAACCGAAAGCGTAATTGTTCTCGTCCCTCAGTCCTCTCCCAACCGGAGAGGGCTGAGAGTTTCTTGCGCTCACTTTCCACTTTCCCTCTTTCAGAGTACACTTTCTCCATGACGGAGACTCGCCCATCTCACCTGGTTGATAGCGAACTCCCAATACCTGCCCAATACTTTGAACTCTATGGCAGATTTTGGGATGTAGCATCCTTGTTGATATTCAGCCTTGCTGCCGTCGCGGTTCTCATTACAAACGCAAATGAACTCACCTGGCGGGAGGGGGCGGTGGCCGCGTTGTCTATTGCGCAAGGGCTGTTATATTTTTTCTGTATCACGCGTGGTGGCTGGCCCATCTCATCGCGAAACCTGGCTTTGTATTTTGTGGGTGGAATTTGTATGTGGGGGTTGGCATGTTGGCTCAATCCATTTACATGGTGGCTGGGTTTCACCTACTTTGGACAAATGTTTGGATTATTGCCGCTTCAAGCCGTCATTCCTGGAACAGCCATTGTTACGTTTCTGATTGCCCTGATCACTTCGGATTGGAACCTCAGGCAGATTCCGCTTGGCGCCGTGATTGGATTTACGTTCCAATGGCTTGGCGGCATGGTGATCTTTCTCTTCATTTATGGCGTTATTCGTACCAGTCGCGAGCGAGCGAAACTGATCACCAAATTGGAAGCTGCTCAAAAGGAACTGGAATTTGCCCGCCAGCGCGATGCCGAACTGGCAACACTTCAGGAACGTGAACGCCTCGCCCGCGATTTGCACGATAGCTTGGGGCATGCGCTGGTGGCCCTGTCTGTGCAACTGGAGGCGATTCAGCGCCTCTACAAAGTGGATCCCGAAAAAGCCTCGACGCAGGTGGATGAACTCAAGCATCTTACCCGCACCAGCATGGACGACTTGCGCCGTTCCCTGGCAGGTTTGCGTGCACCTGGGTTGGGTGAACGGCGTTTGAGCGAGGCTCTCCAGACGCTCAGCGTAGATCTGGGTCAACGCGCCCATCTTCAAATTCATTGTCACATCACGGAAGGAGCGGACAATCTTTCGCTCACGCACGCCGAAACCCTCTGGCGCGTCGCGCAGGAAGCATTGGCGAACATCGAACGTCATGCCGCCGCGCACAATGTTGATTTAAGTCTTGGCATCGACGCACATCATGCAACGCTCATGATCAAAGACGATGGGCGTGGATTTCCGCCTGATGCTGAGAACCAACCTGGACATTATGGATTACGCGGAATGCGCGAACGCGTGGAAGGACTCGGCGGCACGTTGACGTTAACTGGCAACGGCGACGGCTCACGCGTCGACGTGAAACTGCCCATCCTCTAAAAGGCTTTTCTCAACCCATGCCTGCTCCCTCAACCTCCTCCTCGTCGAAGACCAGACGCTGATGCGTCAGGGGCTGAAAACGATTCTCGATCTCGAACCAGGCTTGCAAGTAGTCGGCGAAGCGGGAGACGGTGAAAGCGGAGTCCGCCTGGCGCTGGAACTCCGCCCCGATATCATTCTCATGGATGTGCAGATGCCTGTGCTCAACGGCGTCGAAGCGACCGCGCATTTGTGCCGTCAGTGGCCTGCGGCGAAGGTCATCATCCTCACCACGTTTGATCGTGACGATTACGTCTATCAAGGTGTGCGCGCCGGGGCGATGGGGTATCTGCTCAAAGACACGCCTGCCGATCAATTGATCCAAACGATCCGACGGGTTCACGAAGGCGAAGTTTTCATCCAGCCAGAGATCGCCTCACGTGCCTTGCGCGAAATGATGCGCCCGACGTCCTCCACCATCGAATCGCTCTCCGAACGCGAAAGGGAAGTGCTGGTTTTATTGGCACAAGGCACCTCCAATAAAGATATGGCGGAGAAATTGTTCATCACCGAAGGCACGGTGAAAAATCACGTCTCCAACATCCTTGCCAAACTTCAAGCGGAGAACCGGACTCAAGCCGCCGACATCGCGCGGAAGCAGGGGTTGGTTTAAACAATACATAGTACGCACCACGAGTCTACCTCACCCAATTCCTCAACATTGTAAGAAGAAATGGGCTCGATCCATTATTCAGGCAATTCTTAAATCAGCCAGGGAATATGCTTATGGATTGAAAATTCAGTCCAGAAAAGGAGAGCTTTTTGATTCTCTTGCCCACATTTTTCACAGACCACCATGACCGGTTCTCTCGTCTCTTGTTCATCCGCCAGCGTTTCCAGCATCTGCTTCCCCATCCTTTACCGTAGTCCCATGACCAGTTCTTCCATCTGGCTCAAGTTCGGCTTCTCCTGCTGCTCATCCCAGTCCAGCATCTGCCGGATCATCTCCCTGGCCATCGCTTCCAATTCTTGCTCTTTTTCTGCTCGGGTTTTGCGCATTCTGCATCCTGTTTTCCCACTTATTTTCTCATACCCCTGCCCCAAAACTAAAATAGACCTCTTTCAGCAGGTGCATTTTAGTTCTGGGGCAAAGCCACCGAACGCTCTTTCATGGATGGGCAAAGAACGCTAATAAATGACTAAAGAGCTTGTTTGGGCGCTCAAACAATACAGTTCAGAAAAATTCGCCCCCAAACTAAAATACACCCCACGCCCACCAGCACATCCTGGATCAGCACGTGACCCCAGGCCAGTGGGATGAGCAACAAACCGCTGTATCTCATCCATTTCCATGCCAGTATTTCATTGCTTCTGGGTGGAACAACTAAGCGAGTCATTTCAGATGCCCAATTTTTCAAGCACGTTGTGTCCCATGATGAACGCCGCGGGAAGCCACAGCAGGATCGAGATCACTAGAGTCCACTTGACTGAGCTGCGTTGAGTCTTGGTTTTCCAGTTTTTCACCAAATACACGTCAAAGATGGCGATCCTGGCTCCGTTGGCACCGTGATAGATCACACTGAAGACCAGGAAAATCTCGCCAATCATGAACGGTACGCTTCGATAGATTGCGATGGCATCCGCGTATAGGGATGGGAAAAAGAACACTGTGGAGGTATCCACCACGTGAATGACCAAAAACAGCAGGATACCCAATCCTGTAACGCGGTGCAGGATGAAACTCAACTGATCCACGCCCCGCGATAAAAGAGCAGGTTTGTCATCGCTTTTACGCTCATTCTGGATCCTTCGACTTCTGCTTCGACAAGCTCAGCACAGCGGCTCAGGATGGGCCTTCAGCCTGCTGCCGTTAAACAGATTCCCTTCAGGCTTTGTACTGACGCACACTCAACCTGCGCGGCGTCCGTGCCAGCAGAGCCAGGCCGATGGCGAACCCAACCACAGCGACGATCTGCGATTGAGTCAACCCGAAGGCGATGATGCGGTACGAACTGGTAAATGCCAGGAAGAAACGCTCCAGGCTGTAGAGGGTCAGGTAAACCAGGAACAGCCTCCCGTCCGGCCAGTTGCGTTTGCGTAACTGCCAGAGCACGGCAAAAATCCCCAGGTTGATCACAAGTTCATAGACGGGCATGGGAGTGTAGTACACACCCAGTTGAGGAACCACCGCATTGGGACTGGTGTATGCAAATCCGAATGGGCCGCTGGTCGGTTTTCCCATCGCGTCACCGGTGATCACACACGCGATGCGTCCAATTGCCTGCGCCAGGACCAGACCCGGAGCCGCAGCGTCCAGCAGTTTGGGAAAACGCCAGCCGCGCCGCCAGGCGACCAGCGCGCTGGCGATCAACCCGCCGACGATTGCGCCCCAGATCGCCAGTCCACCCTCCCAGATGTACAAGGCACGGATGGGGGTCGCCGCGAATTCGTGCGACCAGTGGTCGAGCACGTGGAACAAACGCGCCCCGATCAACCCGCCAATGATGATCCAGACGGCGGCGTCGTAGATGTCGTCCTTCTTAAAACCTTTGCGTCCAGCCTCACGCGCGGTAAACCAAACCCCGACCGCGATAGCAATCAGCAGGATCAAGCTGTACCAGCGCACGGCAAAATGACCGATGGTGAAGATAATGGGATCAATGGAGAGGGTGATCATGTAATTTGAAACCTCACGATTTGAATAGCTTCCAGGAGCAAATACCCCAGCAAATGACCATTGCGACGATGAACAGGACTACGGCAACGATCAGTCCGGCCTTCAGCCCAAAGATGGGAACGACGAGCAGACCCACCAACGGCAGGGTGCATAGCCAGATCGTGATCGCCAATGCCATATCGTCTAAGCCTGCTTTGAATTTTTCCAACAAACCAGCCTCCGAAAGCTGAAGGGGAATCCACCCGCAATTCCCGTAAATCTACTCGTCATTGTATGACCCTGAGACAGAAATCCCAAGCGCCGTTTACCGCATTCAGCGATAGGCTTTTTGGCTTATGGTTTGGTCTACAAAATATCCCCCCGCCAGCGGTACCACAGCCAGCCAATAGGGATTCCGGCAAGACCGCCGATCAGACCAGAAAGCCAATGGATTGGATGCGGCTTTGTCCCGAAGATGGCTTCTCCAATGATCAAGTAACCCAGAACGCCCAGCCCGACTGCCCATAGATACACAACCACGGGCCATTCCTTATGGTCCCTCTTCTTTTCTGGTTTCTTGACAACCTTTGCAGATTTCTTACTCATGGCCTTCTCCTTTTTCACTCGACAATCAACTTGCCACGCAACATACCCATCTGGCATTGGAACTCGAACTCACCCGTCTTATCGGGCATGAATTCAACCGGGACGGTTTCGCCTTCGGGAAGTTTGGCGCTCTTGTTGAAGTCCGGGATCATCACCATCTCAGAGCAAGATGCCGATTCGTTGCGGACGAAGTTGAGCCGCACCGGCCTGCCTTTTTCCACCACGATCACGTCGGGGGTATACCCGCCTTTGACGAGTACCATCAGTTCCTGGTAGCCGCTGCTGGATACGGCGGCCTTCACGCCGGGCTTCTTCACCATCCAGAAAAACCAGACGATGAAAGCGATACCGGCCAAGCTAAATATTGTTACGAAAATTTTATCGGGGGTCATAGGATTCTCCAAGTGATAAGGTCTGGATGCAGTGTTCCGTATTGCGTATTTCGTAATACGTTACGGAACACACAATACGTTCTACGCAGCCGGTTTCCACTTCTTGAGGCGGTTGGCGTTACCGATGACGGTTACGCTGCTGAACGCCATCGCCAGTCCCGCCAGGATGGGTGAGAGCAGGATGCCAAAGAACGGGTACAGTACGCCGAGCGCAATCGGAATGCCCGCCGAATTGTAGATGAACGCACCCACCAGGTTTTGATAGACATTCCGCATCGTGGCGCGGCTCAACTTGATGGCCGTCACCACGCCCATCAGACTGCCCTTAATGAGGGTAATGTCCGAGGCCTCGATGGCAACGTCCGTACCGGTGCCGATTGCCATCCCGATGTCAGCCTGGGCGAGGGCGGGCGCGTCGTTGATCCCATCGCCGACCATCGCCACCTTTTTCCCCTCCAACTGTAACTTCTGCACGTTGAAGGCTTTGTCCTGCGGCAGGACCTCCGCCATGACGCGATCCACACCCACCTGGCGGGCGATGGCTTTGGCAGTACGCTCGTTATCGCCGGTGATCATCACCACTTCCAGGCCCATCTTTTTCAGTGTGGCGATGGCGGATTTGGAATCTTCCTTGACCGTATCCGCTACGGCGATGATGCCTGCCGCTTTATCGTCCAGCGCGATGTACATCGGCGTCTTGCCGTCATCTGCCAATAACTTTGACATTTCTTCCAGGCTGCCCAGCGCGATACCCTCGCGGTTCATCAGTTTGAGATTGCCGATCAGCACGCGTCGCCCCTCGACTTTGGCCGAGACGCCGTGTCCCGGAATGGCGTCGAACGTTTCGACATTGCCCGGCTCGATGCCGCGCGCCTGCGCCCCTTCCACGATGGCCAGGGCCAGGGGATGCTCGGAGGATTTCTCGACCGAGGCCGCCAGACGGAGAACGTCCGGTTCGCCTTGACCCTTCGATGCACTCAGGGCGGCGTCCTCAGCCAGCACCACGTCCGTAAGCGACGGCTTGCCGAAAGTAATCGTGCCGGTCTTGTCGAGGATGATGGCATCCAGCTTTTCAGCTGTTTGCAGCGATTCGCCGGAGCGAATGAGGATGCCGTTCTGCGCGCCCAGGCCGATGCCGGTGGTCAGGCTCATGGGCGTTGCCATGCCGAGCGCGCACGGGCAGGCGATGATCAGCGTGGTGACGGCCACGATCAGGCCGTAGGTCAGCGCCGGGCTGGGACCGAAGTCGTACCAGATCACGAAGCCGATAATGGCGAGGATCATCACCGCCGGGGTAAAGTAGGTTGATACCTGGTCCACGATACGCTGGATGGGCACTTTGCTGCCCTGCGCGTCCTGCACCAGGCGGATGATGTTCGCCAGCGCGGTATCCTTCCCGACTTTCGTGGTGCGGAACCTGAACGCGCCGGTCTTGTTGATCGTCGCGCCGATGACTTCATCGCCTACTTTCTTGGAAACCGGGAGGGACTCGCCGGTGATCATGGATTCGTCCACCGCCGACTGGCCCTCGACCACTTCGCCGTCCACCGGGATTTTCTCGCCGGGGCGCACGACCACGATGTCATTGACCAGCACTTCCTCGACCGGGATGTCCACTTCCTGCCCGTCACGGACGACACGGGCGGTCTTGGCTTGCAACCCAATCAGTTTCTTGATCGCCTCCGACGTGCGACCCTTCGCCTTGATTTCCATTGCCAGCCCCAGCACCACCAGGGCGGTCACCACTACGCTCACGTCATAGTAAACGTCCACGAATTCCTCGGCCGGGAAGATCTGCGGAAAAAGCAGCGCAATGGTGGAGTATAGCCAGGCGACTGACGTGCCAAGGGCGATCAGGGTGTGCATGTTGGCTGAACGGTGTTTGAACCCATCCCACATGCCGGTGAAGAATTGGCTGCCCGAATAGATCATAACAGCCAGACTCGCAAGTCCGAGCACCCCCCAAAGGGTCCATTGGGCCGGGCTGCCACGCGGGAACCAATCGCGCAAGACTGGGAAGAGATTGGCGTAGGACAGGATCATCGTCGGCGCGCCGACAATGGCGGCGAACCACCACTTGCGCATGAGGGCGCGATATTCCTTTTCCATTGCCTGGGCATCCTTGTCCAGTTCGGGTTCGGAGGCTTCGGCGGCGCGGGCCGCTTTGTAAGGCCCGGCGCTTTCGACGGCCTTCGTCAGTTGGCCCAGGTCGCCGATCACAGGCGAATACTCGACCTTGACCTCGTTGGTGGCGGCGTTCATCGTTGCATCCATCACCCCCGGTACAGACTTGAGGGCATCTTCGATTCGCCCGACACACTCGGCGCAATACAAGCCGCTGACCTTCAGCCGCATAGTCTGGCCATCGGTCCTGAAGCCTGCGCCTCGAACGGTATCCAGCAGATCGGCAACGGTCACTCGCGACGGGTCATAGTCCACAAAGACACGGCCCTCTTTCACGTTGGCAACTGCCTTGCCCACACCGGATAACGCTCGCAACGCCCCTTCCAGCGCGGGTCCGCCTGCGAAGTCCCCGAAGGGAGATTTCTGGAGTCCGGCCATGGGGAGGGCGATGCGAACAAGTCCCTTCGCATCCGCCGCGATGCCGGTCGTCGCGGACGAAACTGCCATCGCGTACCGGTGCGGGTCCACATCGAAGTTTTCGACACAGGATTGAGAACAAAAATAGAATGTCTGCCCCATCTGCTCGCGTTGGGCAAATGCGCTTTGGGATTCGATTTCCATTCCACAAACAGGATCGTGAATTTTCATGGTTTCACCTGCCTTGTAAAGAGATACCAATAGTGTATGTCCATCAGGAAGGATATAAAAGCGGTTTTCAGCCCAATGTGATATAAGCAAAATGGCTTATCGAGTGATAAGCCATTTTGCAACAGAGGAGAAGGAAGCGATCTAGTGGTGGTGGGCGTGTTTGTCTGTATCGCCGAGGTACTTCTCAGGCTCCTTATCGAACGCATCCCTGCACCCGAGCGAGCAGAAATAATAGGTCTGTCCCTGGTACTCGGACGTGCCGGCAGCGGTGGCAGGATCAATGTCCATGCCGCAAACGGGGTCATGTACTGTAGTTGTCATGGTTTTTCTCCTTTTTGTGATTTACTCGCATCTTTTCAATAAATCGGGGTGTGAGGTGTTGCGCCCGTCTGCAACATCCCACTTCTCCCTTCTTTTTGAGAAGATACATTTACTCATTATGGCCGGTAGACAGCGACGGGGCGAGCGCCAATCGGCTCATTGCGTGACAGGCAATCTGGCTTGTTACTGCGCCGGCTCGACGTCAATTATGAATTGTACTTCATCCCGGTAGCCATCCTTTGACAGGTTGACGCGCAGCCACCACCTCCCCACAGCCGGGAATTGCGCGCCAGACATCAACATGCCGCTTCCATCCGACATTACCTGGACAGTGCCTGAACCCATAGGCTGGTCGTTTCCCTGAAGACCGTACTCGAAGGAGAAAGAATCCGGCTCAAAAACGACATTGCGCGAGTTCATGAGCATGAAACTCAATCCCACGGTCCCGGTTGGCAACGCAGGATAGGGATCGGTTTGAAACTGGACCGTGACCAGCCCATGCGGACCGAGATCCGCAACCGCTTCGCGGGATGGATTGCGCGCGATCTCAGCCCTGATTGACGATATCAACAAGGTGATCAATCCGAGCGCGGCCAGGATGTAGATTATCCATTCATATCGGAACCGTTTGGCAGTTGACACGGCTGTTTCCTTTTCGGGTATGGTTGTCCCGGTCATTTTGCTTCAAGCGGATAGCCAGCCTGCTCCCATTCCACCATGCCGCCTTCGAGATTCCAGATGTTGGTGTACCCCAATTTCGCCAACGACTCGGCGGCGATGGCGCTCATCCGCCCACTACGGCAATAGAGAACGATTTTGGCATTTTTCTCAGCGGGTAATTGCGCCAGGTTGCCAGGCTCGGTGATCTGATCGTATGGGATGGACAGATCCGTGTCCGCAATATCTCCCTGGAACGGGATGTGAACGTTGACGAACACAAAATCCTCGTCCTGCAACATGGTATTCAGTTCATCCGCGTCTACATTGGTGTACGAGCCGCCATCCACGCTGACCTGTTGCCCGTTGATCTCAGCAGGTTGGCCCTGACATGCCGCCAGAGCCAGTGTAAGAACGAACAGAAGAAGAACAAAGTATCGTTTCATGAAGTTTTCCCTTGATGATCCGCTTTCGCAGTAACCCTAAAGGTGTGGCCGCTCAGATAACCCAGATAAGCAGGAACCAGCGGGAGCACACAAGGTGAAAGGAAAGACAACAGTCCTGCCACCATAGCCGTAAGATACGTCGGCGCGGCGGAATAGGCCAGGGCAGCGTCGAAGTAGAAATTGTTCTGGAATGCCCAGATCGCGATCCGCGACATCGCATTGGTCAACAACAACAGCCCAATGACGATGATGAATATCCCGCTGATGACCTGGAAGACCCGCTGGTAACGCCGCATTCTTTTGATCCAGCCTGTGGCGCGTTCCAGGCCCAAAGCCAGGATCAGGAACGGGATGCCTAATCCGAGCGAATAGCCCGAAGCCAGCCACATGGCTTGACCAACCGTCTCCTGGCTGAATCCCATCGTCAAGATCGCGCCGAGGGTCGCGCCGATGCACGGACTCCAGCCTGCGGCGAAGAAAATGCCCATGAGGACAGACCCGGCAAAAGTCCCGCGTTGACCCGTATATTGGGCGCGCGTGTCGGCATAGAACCAGGGAATCCTGATGATGTCCAACGTCGCCAGCCCGAACAGGATGACGATCACACCTCCGATGCGTCCCAAAGCAAATTTGTATTGCCCGAACAATTGGCCGAAGACGGTTACTGCGCCGCCCCAACCGACCGTGAAGACCAGCGAGAAGCCAAGCACAAACAGAAGGGCGTGCATGAGGACGTACAGCCTGTCTCTGCCCTTGATGGTGGACGTTTCTGTTGTAACGCTAAGATCGCTCATTCCTCTTTTCCTTTATTGTCCAATCTTACATGAATATCACGCGAGAACTGGTAACGCCAGCGCCGGATGGCTTGCTGTCATATAGGCAATTTTGCTTATGGCAGAATATCAAGGGGAGAATTATTATCTTAATAGTCATAATTATATACATACTCTGTTGCGGTTGTTGTGACAATCATATCTATGGGTGAATGAACAAATGAAACGTGACTTTTTCTTTGCGGGGCTTCTCTGGATTGTGCTTACATTTGCGGGGATCACCCTGGTTTCACAAATCAACCTGTTTCCCCTCTCTGCGGCTCATGAAGCGGACATCATTGACGAGGCGTTTCTTTTTCTGACCCTCCTGGGCGTTCCTGTCTTTGCTTTTGTTTTGGTGGGGTTGATCTATAGCGTGATCCGCTTCAGGCAGCCGGGGGAAATGCCGGAGGACGGACCGCCGATCCGCACCAGCCGGCCCGTCACCTGGGCGTGGCTTGGGATTACTTCAGCATTGGCAGTTTTCATCATCTTCAATCCGGGGTTAAAGGGTATCCGCGAGTTGACCGCGAACCGGGAACCCGACCTCGTGGTCCAGGTTGAGATGCGCAAATGGAACTGGACGTTTTCTTACCCTCAATACGGGGTCGCGGTGGTGGATGCGCAAGAGTTGGTCCTGCCGGTTGACCGGCACATTCGCTTCGAGGTGACTTCCACCGACATCATCCACTCCTTCTGGATCCCCGCCTTCCGCATGAAGGTAGATGCCGTGCCGGGCCAGATCAATATCCTGTATGCCACTCCGACCGAAACCGGCAGTTTCGAGGATGACATCAACCTGCGTGCCCAGTGCGCGGAGTTATGCGGGACCGGCCATCCACGGATGCGCGCCGGGTTGCGCATCCTGGAATCGGCGGAGTTCGAGGCCTGGGTCGCGGGGCAGGCGGCGGGGAGTCCATGAAGCGGGTCGAATGTCTCATGGCTGAAAAGAAAGGGAGCAGATGAAGTCTATTTTCAAAGGCATCCTGGGAGCAATCATCGGATTTGTTGTTGGCGCGGGCGGTTTGTCCCTGATCCGGCTGGCGACGGGGCTTGAACCGTGGAAACGCGAGCCGGGGATCGTGATCGGCTATCTCTTTGCTTTGACCGGCTGGCTATTGGGGGTCGGCGTGTGGGATTACTGGGCGCGCGGCTGGTTTGGATTGCCGGTCAGGAAGTACGAAGTCACGGGCTGGCGGCGCTATTTCAACTTCGATCCCGACCACAAGGTGATCGGGATTCAATACCTGGTGACTCTGGTCGTGATGATGTTGATCGCAGGTCTGTTCGCAATGGTCATGCGCGCCGAACTGATGAACCCGGGGCGGGATTTTTTGGATCCCAAGGAATACAACAACATCATGAGCCTGCACGGCATGTTTATGATCATGGTTGCGGTGACGGTCATTTCGGGAGCCTTCGGGAATTACATGGTGCCGTTGTTGATCGGCGCGGAAGACATGGCGTTCCCGCGCCTGAACGCGTTGAGTTACTGGCTTACGCCGGTCGTTCCGATCCTGCTGCTGACATCGTTGGCCTTCCAGGGCTGGGACAGCGGCTGGACAGGCTACGCGCCGCTGAGCGTCACGAACGAAAGCGGTCAGATTTTTTATAACCTGGGCTTTATGACGTTGGGACTCTCCGGGATCCTCGGCGCGGTCAACTTCCTGACGACGATCATCGCCCTGCGCGCGCCCGGCATGACCTGGGGGCGGCTCCCGATTTTCGTCTGGTCCATCTTCTCGACGGCGATCCTGTCGCTGCTGGCAACCAACTTCGTTTTTGTTGTCCTGCTGCTGGTCCTCCTGGATCGCATCGCCGGGATGGGCTTCTTCGACGCGGCGCGCGGAGGCAATCCGATCCTGTACCAGCACCTGTTCTGGTTCTATTCACACCCGGCGGTGTACGTGATGGCTCTCCCCGGCTTTGGCGCGGCGCTGGAGGTGATCCCTCACTTCTCGCGCAAGCCGCTGTTCGCCTACCGATGGGCGGTGGCAGGTTTCCTGGGGATTGTCATCCTTAGTTTTACGGTTTGGGCGCATCACATGTTCACGAGCGGGATGTCCGAGAATCCCCTGCCCTTCATGGTGACCACGGAGCTGATTTCGATCCCGACCGGCTTCATCTTCCTGGCGGCGTTGGGGACGATCTGGCTGGGACGGTTGTGGCTCAAGACGCCGATGCTGTTCGGGCTGGCGGTGATCTTCAACTTCCTGATCGGCGGCATTACGGGCATTTATCTGGCGGACGTTCCTGTGGACTTGCAGTTGCAGGATACCTTCTGGGTGGTGGCTCACTTCCATTACACGATTGTCAGCACGCAGATCTTCGGTTTGATGACGGCCATTTATTACTGGTTTCCCAAATTCACCGGTCGCATGTACGACGAGAGGCTCGGCAAGCTGCACTTCTGGTGGATGTTCATCACGTTCAACACCACGTTCACCCCCATGTTCTGGCTGGGCATCCAGGGCATGAATCGCCGCGTGGCGCAGTACCTGCCCGAGTTTGGCGACCTCAACCGCTGGGTGAGTCTGAGCGCCTTCCTGATGGGCGCCAGCTTCCTGGTGTTCCTTTACAACCTCGTTTATTCATGGGCGCGCGGACCCCAGGCGGAATCCAATCCCTGGAAGGCGCGCACGTTGGAGTGGCAGACTTCCTCGCCTCCACCGCACGAGAACTTTCCGCGTGAGCCTGAAGTGATCGGCGATCCGTATGATTACGGTGTGCCGGGTTCCGTCCATGCGCTGATCCCGGTTTCAGGCGGCTCGACTGATGGTGACGTAGTGGCGACTTCAGTCGCTCTCTACCCAAACGACTAAAGTCGTTACTACGTTTTGTGATCAGATGATAAAGGATGATTCATGAAAGAAGCCACTGACAAAGTCTCCCGTTTACGTCTCGGCCGGATCGTATTCATTGCTTTGGCGGTCTTGACGATCCTGGAATTCCTGGTAGGCGCGTTCGTCCACCCGGCGACGCCCTATCTGATTGCCACAGCAATTATCAAAGCCTGGTTGATCGTCCATTACTTCATGCGCGTCTCACAGCTCTGGCGAAAGGACGACAAACACGGATGAACACCGCATCTCTTCAGCATAAGCGATACAGCCGCCTGAACATCAACCGCCTGGGGCTATGGCTGTTCATCCTCTCTGAATCCGGCATCTTTGCCGCGCTGCTGTTCACCCGCTTTTATCTGCTGGGATTGGAACGCGCCTCGGATCTCAACCAGACCATCGGGCTGATCATCACCAGCATTTTGCTCATCAGCAGTCTGACAGCCTACCGCGCCGAATCCGCCATCGCCCATGAGGACCGGGAGACCTTCCTGCGCAGTATTTTGGTCACCATCCTCCTGGGCGCGGCCTTCCTCATCGGCGTTGGGATCGAGTGGTCGCAGGCTTTCGTCCACTTCCCGCCCAGCGGACTCTTCGGGACGGTCTTCTTCACTATGACGGGTATGCACGCCTTTCACGTGCTGACCGGTCTCATCCTGCTCGCGTTGCTCTACTCGAATGGGCGTCGAGAGGCCTATTCGGTTGAAGACCACTGGGGTCCCGAGGCGGTGGTCAAGTACTGGCATTTCGTGGATGTGGTCTGGGTGTTTTTCTATCCCGCACTGTACCTGGTCTCGTGAGGAGAAAAGGAGGCATAAAGCATAAACGAGTTACTGGTTGGTCGTCTGTTTCGACAAATGAAGCGAATATTTTCGAGAGGAGTATGAGAGATGAAACGATATATGTTATTCAGCGCAATCACCGGCTTCGCCCTGATCCTGGCGGCTTGCGGCGGGACACAGGGCGCCACGCCGGATGCCAGCGGCACTTTGACCATTGTTCAGGAGGACAGCGAGCAGGGGATGAATTTCGCTCCTGATACAATCGTGTTGACTGCCGGGCAGAAAGTCCGCCTGGTGATCGAGAACAATGGTGCCAAAGATCACGAGTTCATGATCGGACGCAACCTCATGTACAACGATGCCGGCGCGCCGGATGGCTTCGAGGAGGATTTCTTCATGGCAATGGCCGATCAGATCAATGCCCAGCCAGCCATGGGGGCAATGGTTATGATGAACGGTGAAGTCATGGGGGGCATGGATATGGGAGAAGAGATGAGCGACCACATGGGGTGGATGCTTGTCAGCCCCACCGGCTCGGGTCAGAGCGTTATTGAATTTACCGTGCCGGAGGATGTCGTCGGCGAGTGGGAAATGGGCTGTTTCGAAGATGACGGCACCCACTACGATGACGGTATGCACGGCAAGGTGATAGTCGTAGCGCCATAGCGCGCCACTGATACAATGCCCACGGTTGAAAATTGCGCCTTCCTTCTCGTGAAAAAGCGCAATTTTCAACCGCCCTGGGTGTAGTTCCGGTAAACCTCCCGCCGCATCGCTGGCGGGAGGTTTTTATCCCTGTGAAAAGCGCATTATCCAACTTATGACCGAGGGTGAAGCCAATAATTTGTCACAAGAAACAAGTGACAAATTGCATAAGCCAGAATGCCTATGGAAATATCGGCAATTTGGCGCAAGCCGCGCTTTGCGCAAGACGGTACAATGACATTGTGGTTTTCTGGAAAGGAGAGAAGATGTCGTACAAAAAATTCCTGGTCTTCGTCATCGCGGCCGCAACGCTGCTCCTCGCTGCCTGTGGGGGAAACCAGGCGAACACAGACGGTGCTGTGGACGTCAGGGTAACGCTCGGTGAATTCACGATCAAATCCTCCGTGACAGAATTTGAACCGGGCGTGCAATACCATTTCATTGTAACCAACGAGGGAGTGGTTCCTCACGAATTTATGATCATGCCCGTTGCATTGGACGGGATGGAAATGGCAGGTATGTCCATGGAGGAAAAGGACGCGCTGGCTTTTATGATGATCGAGGCGGATGAACTTCCTCCAGGCGCTACAGTGGAAGCGGATTACACATTCACCAGCGCACCCGAAGGGGACATTGAGTTCGTCTGCGCCCTGCCCGGTCATTTCGAAGCAGGAATGCATTCCTCCATCGCGTTCAAATAACCCACCAATCCCTGCAAGAATTTGCCCGTCACTCCGGTGGCGGGCTTTTTACATAAGCAATAATGCTTACCCGTCTCACCGCAAATCGGCCAACCGTGGGATAGCGCCACCGTGATCCCGCGCGTCGATGGAGCAGGAGGCATTGTGACGACGCTTACAAGCCAGCGCGAAGGGATCGTTTTTGGCAGCAGCCTGCTTGCCTCGTGCGACGAGGCGCTTCACCCAAAGCGTGAATAGATTCAAACCAGGGATGTTCAGGTGGAAACTCGGTTTTGAGCATGGTGTAATCATGTTCATAACCTGCAAAGGTGCCACCGACAAAAATGATCCACTGGGTCACCGTGGAGAAAATGGTGTTCTTGAGCGTGTGGCGCTTTTTTCTTGCCGCTGTACAAGTCCTTCTGTTTTGAAGCCTCTGTCGGGCGACAATGCGGACGCTCAGTGGCATCGATCAGCAAATCATCAATCCAGCTACAGGCTGGAGTTGACCCGGTAAAGTGGATAGTGGTAGGCTTGGGAAAAGGAGTAAGAAATGCCCAGAACCCATCCACCCTATCCTGAGGGGTTTCGCCAACAGATCCTGGAACTGAACCGAGCCGGTCGGACACCGAATGAGTTGGCAGAAGAGTTCGAGCCGACCGCTCAGACCATTCGCAATTGGATCAAGCAGGCCGAACTGGACACCGGTCAAAGGCATGACGGTCTGACCCGTGACGAGCGGGCGGAACTGGCTCGCCTGCGTCGAGAAAACAAGCAGTTGCGGCTGGAACGAGAGATATTGTCACATCGTCCCGATGCTCCTACGGGGAAAGCCGCGGCCTGGTTCGCCCGGGAGACCGAGGCCGTACCACCGAAGTCTTCAAATTCGTGAGAGCGCACCAGGCCATTTATCCGGTGAGAACCTCATGTCGCGTGCTGGAGGTCTCCACCAGCGGCTACTATGCCTGGCGGAAGCGGCAACCGTCTCAACGGACACAGGAAGATCATCAATTGAGCGAACGCATCCGCACTATCCATGAGAGATCGAAAGGCACCTACGGGGTGCCCCGGATTCACGCCGAACTGGCCGAAGCCGGGCTACGCGTAGGACGCAAGCGGGTGGCTCGCCTGATGCGAGCCGAGCACTTGCGGGGTGTCAGCCGCCGCAAAGTGCCCCACACCACCCAGAGAAAGCCCGGAGCACGCCCTGCCCCCGATCTGGTCCAGCGCAATTTCACGGCCACCGGCCCCAATCGCCTATGGGTGTCAGATATTACCTACATCGCCACCTGGGCCGGTTGGTTGTACTTGGCGGTCGTCTTGGACGCCTGGAGCCGCCGGGTGGTCGGGTGGGCCATGTCCACCCGCCTGCACACCGCCCTGGTGCTGGATGCCCTGGACATGGCTATTCAGCAGCGCCGTCCACAGAGCGTCATCCACCACTCCGATCAAGGCAGCCAATACACCGCCTTGGCCTTCGGCCAGCGCTGTCGGGATGCCGGGGTCCGACCTTCCATGGGATCCATCGGGGATTGCGGAGTTTACCCTGAGCGAAGGCGAAGGGACAACGCCCTCTGCGAAAGCTTCTTCGCCACCCTCGAATGCGAACTGCTCGACCGCCGTACCTTCCACTCCCAGGCCGAAGCTCGCCGGGCTGTGTTCGAGTTTATCGAAGGCTGGTACAATCCGCATCGCCGACACTCAGCCCTCGACTATCTTTCACCCAACCGGTATGAAGCTGTACAGCTTCATACCCCATGACCCCAAGCCCCACTCTGTCCACGGAATCGGGGTAACCCCATCCAGCCTATTTACGGCTTGACCGGATACCCAGCGTTCAGCCAAGCTTCGAAACCGCCGAGGATGGGGGTGACGTTGGTAAATCCGTTTTCAAGCAGAATGGACGCCGCACGGGCGCTCGATTCCTCGCTGGGTCAGGTACAGTAGGTGATGGCCCACTGATTGGGGTCGAACTCCCCCAACCGCGCTGCCAACTCAGCCAGTGGGATGTTGATTGCGCCTGCGATGTGTCCGCCCGTGTAGGCTTCGGTGGATCGAACATCCATGATGATGGCTGATTGCGCATCGAACGCGGCTTTTGCGCCGGCGAGAGAGAGACGCGCAGGATCTCGGGGTAAGTCTCCTCCTCGAACGGCGCGGCAGATGTGGGGAGGGATGATGCATTCCGCGTCGCGAGCAGGATCGCGGCGGCAATTAGCAATAGCCCGCCACCGATGGTCAGGAATAATGGGATGGGAGAGATTGGTTCGCGTTGTTTCATGTCATTGCTCCTTGACTTCAACTTGTCGGCGCGACAACAGCTTCCTGGATCAGCATGGACATCACGCCGTGGTTGCCTGCGCTGGCAGGACGCGCCCATGCGTCAGTGGTGGTCAACGTTCCGCCCGAGGGCGAGCATGCTGCCTTTCACCAAGCCGGTGAGAAATGATTTGGGATTATCGCTGGCGGTCTTTGGCATCCTTCCCTTGGTGCTGGCCGCCACGGCGCAATCCCTGCCCGATCCATTCATCATCCCGCCTGGGCGGTATCCACCGCCCAGCATCACGCCGGGGCCCATAAAGGCCATTTTGCTTGTTCGGCGGTGCGTAAAATGTCGTTTTCGAAAGCGAGGTTTTTCTTTAGAATTTATACATGGGTTTTTACGTTTAGGCTATTCAGTAGCCAAATATCTTTTGTGAATATATTCTCAAGATTGAATTTTTCATCGAATAACGTATACTTAAACCACATGGGGCGTTTATTGGTTATCGTTTTTTGTTGCCATGAGGATTTGACTCTGTGCCTGAGCAACAACCTCCCTTGATCTACCAAAGGTCTCATATTGCATTCCTGGTTACGGCCTTGGCCGCCCTGGCCTCGGCGGCGGCTGACCTGTTCGCCCATCAGCAGACCTCGGGACTGTTCATCCTTGGCGGTTTGGGAACGTTTTTTGTCCTGCTGGGGACCTTTGGCAGGGATTGGAGCCAAAGGCTCGCCTCTCGCTGGATCGTTTACCCCTACTTTGCCTTCCTGCTTCTGCTGGCGAACGCCATCATCTTCATTGGGCGCGGGCAGGCGTTGGTTGCCTTGATTCTTTTTCCGTTGGCCGCCCAGGGTGTCATGCTGCTTTCGCCCAGGGAGGCCTATGTGTTGGGCGCGCTGCTGGTAGTGACGGCGCTGGTATCCTTCGGCGCATTGGAGAGCGGACAATCGACAAACACAGTGGTGGGTGGACTGGCCCTCACCGCTGGCGTTATTTTTACCGTGGCGTTTACACAGGTCGCTGTAAGGGAGAATATTGCTCGCGCCGAAGTGGAACGGTTGAATGCCGAATTGGCTGGGGCCAATCGCAAATTGAGCGAATATGCGGTTCAAGTACAAGAATTGTCCATCGCTAACGAACGTAACCGGCTGGCGCGCGAGATTCATGATAGCCTGGGACACTACCTGACCATCATCAACGTGCAACTGGAGGCCGCCAGCCAGGTTTTCACGCAAGACCCGCGGAAAGCCGTGGCCGGCATCCGCAAAGCGCAAGCGCTGGCCCAGGAAGGATTGACCGATGTCCGCCGTTCGGTAGCGGGGATGCGCAGTGGGCCGATCGATAATCAAACCTTGCCTAAAGCCATCGAGGGCCTGGTTGCTGAACTTCACGCGAGCGGGGTTATGACCCACTATCACGTAGAAGGCAACCTGCCCGGTCTTTCGCCCCAGGTCGAACTGACTCTTTACCGCGCCGCACAGGAGGCGCTGAACAACATCCGCAAGCATGCCCATGCCTCCCGTGCTGATGTAGCCCTGATAGCTACACCTGGCTGCCTGCGGCTGGCGATAAGTGACAACGGCGTTGGCAGCCAGCGGTCGGGGAGCGGTTTCGGACTCCTCGGTGTGCGCGAGAGGGTGAAGTTGCTGGGCGGCACCTTCGTAGCCCAATCGGCCAGCAACGGGGGTTTCGAGTTTGTGGTGGAGGTGCCAACGTGATCCGGGTTCTTCTGGTCGATGACCAGACTCTCTTCCGTGAAGGGCTGCGTACTTTGCTCGATCTACAAGCGGATATCGAGGTGGTTGGCGAAGCGAAGGATGGCCGGGAGGCAATTGAGGCTGTCGCCCGCGTTGTGCCGGATGTAGTGCTGATGGATATGCAAATGCCGGTGTTGGATGGCGTCGCCGCGACACGAGATATTCGCGCCGATCACCCGAATACGCAGGTAATCGTGCTCACCACTTTCGATGACGATGAATACGTTTTCGAGGGATTGCGCGCCGGAGCGGTCGGCTATCTATTGAAGGATGTGGCTTCCGACCGGCTTGCAGAGGCCATCCGTTCTGCCGCCCGCGGTGAATCGTTTCTGGAACCGTCGGTGGCTGCCAAAGTCGTAGCCGAGTTTGCCCGTCTGGCCGATGCTCCTCACGGTCGTGAACGCGCCAATTACACACTTATCGAACCCCTGTCTGACCGCGAGCTCGAAATCTTGCATCTTGTCGCAACCGGTGAGAGCAACAAAGAAATCGCCGCCACGCTCTTCATCACCGAAGGTACGGTCAAGAATCATGTGACCAATATCCTTGGCAAGCTGGGGGTGCGTGACCGGATACAAGCCGCGCTCAAAGCCAAAGAGCTTGGCCTCGTCTGAAAACAAAGCCCTTCTCCATAAGTCATACAACAAACATGACCGGATGACGTGACCTCTAGCACATCACTTCCCGCTTCGGCAAGAGTATCCTGGCTATAGATATTAGCCATTGATATGGAGGCCAAGATGCCAAATATTGTCGAAGCAGACCAACTGGTCAAGCAGTACCCGGGCAGCCCGGAACCGTCAGTACGCGGGCTGAGTTTTGCCATCCAGCAGGGCGAGATTTTCGGGTTTCTCGGCCCGAACGGCGCTGGCAAAACCACCACAATCTCGATGCTGTCCTGTTTGCTGAAGCCGACCGAGGGTAGCGCCACGATAGCCGGATTCGATCTCATCCATCAGTCATCCAATGTAAAGCGTCAAATTGGGTTGGTGCCTCAAGACCTGGCACTCTACCCGACGTTATCGGCCCGTGACAACCTGTCCTTCTTTGGCCGCGTCTACGGGCTTAAAGGTTCCGAACTGCGCCAACGGGTGAAGGATGCCCTGGAAATGGTCGGTTTGTTTGATCGGGCTAACGACGCGGTCGAAACCTTCTCGGGCGGGATGAAACGGCGGGTCAATATCGCGGCCGGGCTGCTGCATAACCCCCAGGTTTTGTTCCTCGACGAGCCAACGGTCGGCGTTGATCCGCAGTCGCGCAATTTCATTTTCGAAAACGTCGAGGCGCTCAACCGGGACGGACTGACCGTGCTGTACACCACGCACTACATGGAAGAAGCCCAGCGGCTGTGCGGCCGCGTAGCGATCATCGACCAGGGGCAAATCATTGCCCTGGATACACCAAAGGCGCTGATTGAATCGCTTGGTGGTGGCATCATCCACCTGGGTGTTCCGCCTGAAATGCCCAAATCACTCGTTTCAGAAGTTGAGCATCTGCCTGATGTACAGCATGTGACGCATACGGACGGCAAACTGGGAATCACCGCCCAACACGCCCAGCGAACGCTGGTCAGTGTAATCAAGGTTTTCAATGATGCCGACGTATCCATCACCTCTCTCGAAATCCTGGAGCCGAATCTCGAAACGGTGTTCCTGCACCTGACCGGCAAGCGGCTACGGAACTAATTCGTAATATCCTTTTCCCAACTTCTTGGAGGAGTGACATGCTCGAACAAATCCTTGCAACTACCTGGAAAGACTTGAAAATCCTGCTGAAAGACTTTGGCGGTCTGGCTACCCTGTTCCTGATGCCGACGATGTTTATCTTCGTCATGACGCTTGCGCTGGGAGGTTTATTCAGCGATGGCAAGGATAATCCCATCGAACTCCTGGTTGTCAACAACGATACAGGCACGATTGGGGCCCAGATCGTTGATGGGCTTAAGGCTACCGAAGGCTTCGCCGTCGAAACCGAATGGGAGGGCGAGCCGTTGACGCGCGACAAAGCCGAAGCGCTGATCATCGACGAGAAGCGCAGCATCGCCGTGATCATCCCCGCTGATTTCAGCGACACCATCGAGCGAAGTGTGTTCGATACCCCGACTGGCGAAACTCCGCCAAAAGCGCAAATCGACCTGGTGGTCGATCCGACACTGTCCTCGCAGATCGTCGGCCCGGTCAAAGGGACGCTGAACGGGTTGAGCCAGAAAGCATTAATGACGGGCGTTGCGCCGCGCGGCATCGACCTGTTCCTCGATCAAATCGATCAGACCTCAAGCACGCCAATGGCAGCTGAAACCCGGAATTCGTTGCGCGAAAAGGCGGTTCGCAGCACCGCCGGGGGCGGGGATACCAGTTCGATGCTCGAAGTGGCTCAGATGCAGCCGGCAGGCATGGAGGTCGAACAAACTCCCAACGCTGTGCAGCAATATGTCCCCGGCTGGACGCTGTTCGGGGTGTTCTTCATCGCCCAGACGTTGGCTACCAGTCTGCTAGAAGAGAAGAAAGTGGGCACTTTCCGCCGCTTGCTGGTAGCGCCCATGTCACGCGCCGCGCTGCTGCTGGGCAAACTGACGCCACTCTTGATCGTCAACCTGGTTCAGATTGTGTTGATGTTTGCCGTTGGTGTTTTTATCATGCCGCTGGTCGGCGCGCCCAAGCTCGAATTAGGCGCACACCCGGGAGCACTGATCCTGGTCTCACTGGCTGCCTCGCTGGCTGCCACCGGGTTGGGGCTGTTGATTGCGGCGCTGGCCAAGACCGCCGAGCAGATCAGCGGGCTTGGCACACTGCTGGTGGTCACGATGGCAGCCCTGGGCGGTGTAATGGTACCGCGCTACATCATGCCCGATTTTATGCAAACCATCGGCTTAATCTCACCGCACGCCTGGGCCCTGACCGCTTATCAAGACGTGCTGGTGCGTGGCTACGGCGCGGCTCACATTCTGCCGGATGTGGCCGTGCTGATGGGCTTTGCCGTGATATTCTTTGGGGTAGCCCTGTGGCGCTTCAAGTGGGATTAATTTGATGGGAATGCAGTCAAACCATACCGGCACAAATCAAGAAAAATGACTATCACCTCTACTTCGTCATAGAAAGCGTTGCTGGACCAAATGGCCTGTGTCTGGGCATAGGCCATTTTGCCTGTTCGGTAGTGCGTAAAATGTCGCTTTTCGACAGCGAGGCTTTTCTTTAGAATTTATACAGTTATTGCTCAACGTCGAGCTTCGAATCTCACATAGTCTCAAGGAATAAAACACAAGTTATGGATGACTTTTCGAATCACCCAGCCTCGGATCGTAGAGAACCCCTCAAAAATCTGTTCCGAAAAATAATCCGTCAATGGCCCACATTACTCCTGATTTCGACTTTTCTGTTCGGTCTTTTCAGCGGATACGCAGCCTCAAAATCGAAAAATCAGCCAGGCAGTGGATCGCAAGCCGATCAGAATTCGGGGGCGAGTCAAATCAATGTAGCGATGGAACACCTTAGAGAATCGGTCAACCCGCCTGATGGGTATGACCTCGGTGTATCCTATGGAAATTTGGGGCCAAAAATTCTGTCATCTGGAGGAATCGACTTGGCAGCGTTCACGGCACTTTATGAGGCATCGGGGAACCCGCTGTCTGAAAAACAATTGGAAATCCTGTCTCAAGATAGTGAACTGCCAATCGTTATCAATGCGGAAAACGCCCACTTCCTGCTCAATTTTTTCTGGGCGGTTGGACTGGTCAACACGAATCCGATTCTTACCGAGGGGCCAATTGCCCAACAGAGCGGGGGCCAGATCGAACGCTTCGCATCCACCGGCGGCTGGACATTGGGCACCAAACCTGTTGCAGAGTTGTTCGCGAGCCAAGTGTTGATTTCTCTGACTCCTGAACAACAGATGCGCGTGGAAGAAGCAGCGGCAATGATCTATCGCCCGTGTTGCGATAACCCGACCCTCTTCCCCGACTGTAACCACGGCATGGCGATGCTGGGGTTACTGGAGCTGATGGCCTCCCAAAATGCCAGCCTGGAGGAAATGTTGCTCGCAGCCAAATACGTCAATGCTTTTTGGTTTCCGCAACAGGCTTTGGAAACCGCAATCTACCTGGAAGCCAATCAAGGAGTGAGCTACCGCGATGCTGATCCGCGAATGATCGTTGGAAAAGAATTGTCTTCAGGCTCCGGTTTTGCTATGGTTCACCAGTACCTTCAGGGTAATGGCCTCCTCGAGCAGACGCCCGGTAATGCCAGCAGTTGCTCCAATTAAGTTTCCCTATTACGGTCATCAATCGCAAGGCGCTTGAATAGAAAATGACGCGAATTTCGAGACGAGATTTCCTTAAACTGACTGCTGGCGCGCTGGGAGGCTTGGCATTTACGCCCTTCGAAAATGCCTTCTCGCAATTCGATGACATCGATTTGGTACGAGTGGCAACCGACTCCGTCAGCGTTCATCGCGAACCAAACGACATAAGCAGGATCGTGGGCCAGTGGTATCGTGATGATCTCATCCACATATACCGGGAAGTGGATTCAGGTGTGCCTGAGTACAATCCGATCTGGTATCGCGTCTGGGGTGGGTATGTTCACCGCGCCCGACTGCAAAAGGTCAAAATCCTGTATAACGAACCGCTTGCCTTCATTCCCGAAGAGATGCGGCAACCCGCTGAAGTGACTGTACCTTACACCCAGGCAATGCGTTATACCCAAACCTATGGCTGGCAGCCCAACCTGCGCCTTTATTACTCTTCAGTCCATTGGATAGATGGGGTTGACACCGGTCCAGATGGTCAACCCTGGTATCGGATTTTGGATGAGTTGTTGCGCTATCCATATTACGCAAAGGCGAACCATTTGCGCCCGATCCCGTTCGAAGAGTGGGCGCCTATTACTCCCGAAATCCCCTACGAAATGAAACGCATCGAAGTCAATTTGACCAACCAGGTCCTTTCCGCTTATGAATATGACGAATTGGTCTTTCAAACCAAGATTTCATCCGGCATCACAACCTGGCAGACCGACCCCAAAGCCCTTTCAACCAGAACTCCTTCCGGCAGGTTCACGATTCTATCGAAATATCCATCCAAGCACATGGGAAATGGCAGCCTGTTTGCGGATATAGAGGATTACGAACTGCCCGGAGTCCCCTGGACCAGCTTTTTTACAGATGTGGGGTATGCCTTTCATGGGACTTATTGGCACGATAATTTTGGTGTACCCATGAGTCGCGGTTGTGTTAACATGCGGGTCGAAGATGCCCAATGGCTGTTTCGCTGGTCTCGTCCGGTTCATAAACCGGAAGAAATTTCCAGCCGGAGATTGGGAACGATGGTGATCATCACACCCTGATCACTGGCTTGATTTCACTGGCATGCGAGGATCGAATCGTATGCGCGTGTAAGCCAAATGGCTTATACGCGCATACGTGTAATTCCGCTGGATTTACTCCGAATTCTTTTGTAGAATATGTGCGGAATCAACAAAGGATTTGACAGATGAAAAACCACGATCACAAAAACATGATGAGTGAAGAAGAACAACCACAGCACGCTCATGCTGGGCACCTGAACCATGAGGAATACGCCATCCATGATTCGCCAGGATCAGGAGGGCAAGACGTTCACACAGCTCACGACTCTCACCTGGGCCACGCCGTCCAGGATATGAGAAACCCACCCCGAACTGCACAAACTACGGACCATTCGGGCCATGATGCCCACAGCAGCCACGCTGCTCACAACACCGACCATACCGGTCACGAGCAGATGTTCCGGGCACGCTTCTGGTGGAGCCTGCTATTAAGCCTCCCGGTCTTGCTCTACAGCGAAATGCTCCAGGGCTGGCTGGGCTTCACCATGCTCGCCTTCCCTGGCAGCAACTGGATCCCGTTCGCTTTTTCGCTGGTCGTTTTCGGCTACGGCGGCTTGCCCTTCCTGCAAATGGCCGTTCCCGAGATCCGCAACCGCAAACCCGGTATGATGACGCTTATCTCGCTGGCCATCTCGGTCGCTCTCGTTTACAGCCTGTTGGCTCAACTGACCGCCATTGGCGAGGGCTTCTTCTGGGAGCTGGTCACACTGATCGACATCATGCTGCTCGGTCACTGGCTGGAGATGCGCTCTGTGCGCCAGGCCTCGGGAGCTTTGAACGAACTGGCCAAGCTGATGCCTGACGAAGCCGAGCGGATCAATGAAGACGGTTCCACCGAAACCGTCCCGGCCGCAGCGCTCAGGACCGGGGACCTGCTCCTGGTCCGGCCTGGGGCCAGCGTCCCGGCTGACGGCGAAGTGACCGAAGGCCAGTCCAGCCTGAACGAATCGATGATCACCGGCGAATCCCGCCCGGTGGACAAGAAACCCGGCTCGAGGGTCATTGCCGGGACGATCAATGGAGATGGCAGCCTGCGCGTGCGCGTCACTGCCACCGGCGACCAGACCGCCCTGGCAGGCATCATGCGCCTGGTGGAACAGGCCCAACAGTCCAAGTCCCAGACCCAGGTATTGGCCGATCGGGCCGCTGGCTGGCTGTTCTACGTCGCCTTGGGCGTGGCCGCCCTGACCACCGTCGCCTGGGGCGTCGCCGTGGGGTTCAATGTCGAAGTCTTGAAGCGGGTCGTGACCGTGCTGGTCATCGCCTGCCCGCACGCCCTGGGGCTGGCCGTCCCGCTGGTCGTGGCGATCACGACCGCAATGGGCGCCAGCAACGGCATCCTGGTGCGTAATCGCCTGGCGCTGGAAGCCGCCCGCGAGATCGACGTGGTGGTCTTTGACAAGACCGGCACGCTGACTGAGGGCAAGTTTGGCGTCGTGGGCATAATAACCTGGGATCACTGGAAAGAAGAGGATGCCCTTGCGCAGGCCGCCGCCATCGAAGGCGACTCGGAGCACCTGATCGCCCAGGCCATCCGCCGGGCGGCGCGGGACCGGGGGCTGGCTTTGCCTTCGATCAGCGATTTCGCCGCCTTGAAAGGGCGCGGCGTGCAAGCCAGGGTTGACGGTAGAACCGTCTACGTGGGTGGCCCGCGCCTGTTGGAGATGCTCGACCTGTCTCCCTCGAAAGAAATTGAAGCGTTTTCCGAATCGGCTGGCGGGAAGTCGCAGAGCGTCATTTATCTCACAGAAGAGAATAACATCGTCGCGGCCTTCGCCGTGGCGGACGTGATCCGCCCGGAAAGCCAGCAGGCCGTCCAGCGCCTGCACGAAATGGGCGTCGAAGTCGCCATGTTGACCGGCGACAGCCTTCCTGTGGCCGAAGCGGTGGCCGGGGAGCTGGGTATCGACCACGTTTTTGCCGAAGTCCTGCCGGAGCATAAGGACCAGAAAGTGGCCGAATTGCAGCGTCAGGGCAAACGCGTGGCGATGGTCGGCGACGGCGTCAATGATGCGCCGGCCCTGACCCGCGCCGACGTGGGCATTGCCATCGGCGGCGGTACGGATGTAGCCATCGAATCGGCCGGGTTGATCCTGGTCCAGAGCAATCCGCTGGATGTGGTCAAGATTTTCGCCTTGAGCCGGGCCAGCTATCGCAAGATGATCCAGAACCTGTGGTGGGCCGCTGGCTATAACATCATCGCCCTGCCGCTGGCAGCGGGTGTGCTGGCCCCCTGGGGTATCCTGCTCTCTCCGGCTGTGGGCGCGCTGTTCATGTCTCTGAGTACGATCATCGTGGCGATCAACGCTCAGTTGTTGCGCCGGACTGTTCTTTCTGCATAAAAAGGAGTTTTGAAATGATGGGATTTGGCTTTCTGTTCATGCTTTTGATTATTGCAGTGCCCATTATTGGGGTTGTGGCGCTGGTGTACTGGTTGGGTAACGCCAACCGGCAGCCGGGAACGCCTTTCAGCGTGAATCAATCGGCCCCCAAACGGGAGCAGTTCGCAAGTCCGGATGCGAAACGCTTTTGTTCTCACTGCGGTGCCGGTCTGCAAGATGATTGGACCCATTGTCCGCAGTGTGGCGCGCCGGTGGGGTCGTAATTTTATTAGAGATGATCTATGAGCAACGACTCTACAAGACAATCTATTTTCAAATCTGCCTGTGGCGGAAAACTAAAGAATCCGGCAGGCTATCCGAGTGCAATTTACCGAGGTGAAAAGGTGTATTTCTGTACTCAAGCCTGCCTGCGAGCCTTCGAAGCTGATCCAGAACGTTTTATGGCTGGAGAAATCGAACATCCGATAAGCAATGAATAACCTTGTTCGGGTCTTTGTCAAGGCTTTACCAGACCTTTACATGGCAGGTTTAAACTTTAGATGTAATTTAGATAGAAAAACTCAAGTTACAAAAGGAGAAAGAAAATGAACAACACACTTCGCACGATTTTGATCACCTTTGTTGTCATCATAGTTGGCGCAGGCCTGTTTTTCGGAGGCGTTGTTTACAGCCAAATGCGCAACTGGTATGCAGGCTATGGACCCGGCAGCATGATGGGGAATGGATATGCTCCCTACCAATCCAATGACCAGCAATTTTATGGCCCCGGCGGTATGATGGGGGGCGGGGGGATGATGGGTAGTGGTGGCTACGGCGGTATGATGGGCGGCTACGGGGCACTGAATGGTGTAACACCCCTTTCGGTTGACGATGCCCGTCAGGCTGTCGAGTCTTACCTGGCCTCTTTTGGTAATGACGATTTGGAAATCAAGGAAATCATGGCTTTCGACAATAATGCCTACGCCATCATCACTGAAAAGAGTACCGGTGTTGGTGCTTTTGAGCTGCTGGTCGACCCGGTGACCAAGGCGGTTTTCCCTGAATATGGCCCTAACATGATGTGGAACCTGAAGTACGGGATGATGAGCGGTTTCGGAGGGTATGGCATGATGGGTCCAGGCATGATGATGGGCGGCGGCTACGGGCCGGGCGGCATGATGAACGGTTTTGGTTTCGGCAATGAGACCCAGATCCCGGATGTCTCAACAGAGATGCGGATCAGCGCCGAAGAAGCCGCCCAGGCTGCTCAAAATTATCTGGACACATATTATCCAGGAGTAGAGGTGTCCAATGAAATAACAGCCTTCTATGGGTATTACACTCTGGATATCGAAAGGGAGGGGAAGATTATCGGGATGCTGAGTATCAATGGTTTCACCCGGCAGGTATTCCCTCACACCTGGCATGGGACATTTATTGAAATGAGCGAAGAGTAGCAATAAATACCTGGAAAGATTGAAAAATCGGGAGAAAATTCTTCTCTACCGGACAAAAATAGTGGTTGACTTTTGGTAAGTTTAAGCTCCAACCACAGAGCCATGGGGCAACCCCACGGTACTGGGGACGACACCTGTGGGCGAGAGGCTACTGTGTCAGTACAGTTGGACTGGATGAGGAGAAAATCCGCAAATATGTCCAATGGCAGGAGAAGCAGGAAAAGCAAGCCGAAGCCGTGCAAGGGAAGTTGTTCGATTAATAACTTACAGTAGGAGCACGCCTTCCAGGCGTCATAGCTCTAAAGCCACCGCCTATGGCGGTGGTAGTTTACTAGAATTTATCGGCAATTGGGAAGAACG
>DIDQ01000063.1:0-40703 GCA_002418215.1 Anaerolineales bacterium UBA5796 | reverse complement strand
CCTGAGCTTGCCGAAGGGTTGCCATTAAGCCCTGGAGTGTTCGAAACAATCCTTCGGGACGGTGTTTGCGTGTTATCACCGATAATGTCTATTCATAAGATTTTTTCCTTATTTCCATCCAGGCTATTTACCTGCCTGATCTATTTCGATTTATGTTCAACGGAATAGGCCGCGAACCGTTTGCATCATTTCCTCATCATATGGCGCGGATATAAAAAAGGCGTCCGCTTTTTGTATGCCAGGTATTCCTCGCCAAAGCGTTTTGTCAATTCGCGCGTCTCGTGGAAATAGATAAATGTCAGCAATCTACTGAACACAATCACAACCAAGAGAATGACCAAGCGGGATTCCAGCCAAATCCCGATGCCCAGGTACATCAACAGCGCACCGAGCGTCATCGGGTTGCGAGAATAAGCATACGGCCCTTGCGTCACCAGGTTTTGTGTGGAGACCTTCGGCGCGGGCATACCTTGACCGAGAACATACTGGACGCGCACTGACCAGATGACAAGTGCGAGCCCGCCTAAGGTCAGCACGGGACCGAGGGTTTGATTCAACCACCCGAGGCGAATCGTCTCCCAGTCCGGGCAGAGACGGTCGATCTCCAGCGCGAGGGCTGCCATAAAAAACAATCCCAGAAAGAAAAGGATGACCACTTTCTGCCTGAGCGCATCTGAATGCTCGTACAAGCTGTTCATCTTATTCCTACGCCTACGTGCGGGTGTCGTCGGCTCTCAAAACTAGCAGAGAAGCCAGGAAAAGCAGAATGCCAGTTGCGATTATCCCGATCACGTAAAGGACTGAAATGAAACCGGAACGGTAACTGATGAAGGTGAGAATAACTGGCAATTGAGCCAAGCCGGCTGCCAGCGGCCATACAATCCCCAACCCCGCAAGGATATAAAAACCCTGACGTTTCTTTTGACCAGCCCAATAGAGCGCCAAGCCTTGCAGGGCAAACAACCCCGACACGACCAGGGCAAGCCCCGGAGCCGGGACGCCGTTCTTGGCCGGCTCACCCAGGGCGAAATCTTCCAGCGTGTGTGGAACTGCAAAGAAGAATAGCAGTAGTGACAGGATCACTGTGCCCCTTGTCCACACCGATAAATTTCTTTTTGTTTTTGACATTTTTCCCCTTCTGATTATCTATTCGCTGATCCAGACTGGTCCGAAGCATGTTGGATTGCCTGCCGCAGGATGCCGAGAAACTCTTCCAATGGCACTTTATGAACGCGCGCCGCCCATTCGACGGTCAGCGCCTTGGCGAGAAACATCCGCAGCGAATAGCGGCCCACACGCTGGACGCCGAAGATTTCGATGACATCGGCGATATCGCCGTATTCCAGCAAAATATCCGAAACGCGGGTATCTTTTGTGATTTGCATAATAGTGTGAAGTTATTTTCTGGTCTTCGGAGCCAATTTGTTATGATAGGAGAAAAACAAATTGAAAGTTGAAGGAGAAAATGAGCAAATTAAAGAATGAATATCGAGATTTAGCCAACCCGAAACGGATGAGAGAGTTTCTGAATGGAAAGGGCATCCTCGCCAAACGGCAAGAAGTAGCGGACGAATTCAACTACGATTGGCATGCACGCCAGTTGAACTTTGAGCAGCATTTTCGCGGGCTGGTGTTGCTGCAAGCGACGGCCTATCACAGCACCCGGGATCATCAGTATGCGGCAGAAAACGATGTTTTGTTTCATGCCAATGGTGCAGGTGTGGAGATCAGCGTGTCCGGATTGGCCCAGGCGAACCGCAATCGTCCCTTGGAACCATTTCTAGCGATGATGCAAGCCGTTATGAGTGCGGTCGAAAACCTGCCCTCGCGCAAGCTGCGTGTTCTGGACAAGGAGACCTGGCGCGGGATCGTCGGTTTGTTACACCGCACGGAGTTGTTCGATGCCACCACGTTGAAGCTACCGCCGAAACTACGCAAATGGGCGCCTGGCAAGAATGAAGGCACAGCCGGGATGAAAATGCAACTGTGCATCGATGGCGAGCGCGGCGATTTCAAACGGATCCTGTTTACGCCTGAACCGGGTAACGATTCACCCTATTTCGAGGCGATGCTCGGCGATTTAGCCGCACAGGAAGGGCAGATTTACATCTTTGACGCCGGTTACTGAAAGATCGACACGTATCATGCCATTGTGGAAAGCGGCAATGACTTTGTCACCAAGCGGGCTGGCAAGATCAAACCACACATCCTCAAAGAGCTTCCACTGCCAAACACAGATCAACTCTCTAGCGGCTACACAGTCTTGCAAGATGCCCTGGTCCATCTCGGGCAGCGCCAGGATCGTCTTTTCCGCATGCTGCGCGTACGCCAAACCAACGGTCAAGAAATCACGCTTATCTCCAGCTTGCTCGACCTCTCGGCTGACCAGATCTGCTTGTTGTATCGCTACCGTTGGACCATCGAGATCGTCTTCCGCTGGTTGCGCCAGACCCTGGAGCTAGAGCATCTCACCTCTCACCATCCAGTCGGCATTTTACGCCAAATCCTGACCGCTTTGATCGTTTGGGGCTTGCTCATCATCGCCAATCAGGACTCCGGCAAGCTCAGCCCCAAGCAGCTTTGGCGACAGTTGCAAGCCGATTTCCATCAGGCCATTCTAGAGTATGGCTATTGTCTCGGTTTTCAAGGTGCTCTGAGTTTGCTGTCGTAATAACTTCACACCAATGCGTTGCAGGAAATATAGATTCGAGTCCACTAAATGTATCAGGAACAGATATGTATAATTTTGTAACAAGTACATTGTTCCCTTAACTGTCCGATCTATCTCATCTGTCTTTAGAATATTCTTGAATCTAGGAAAAGCATTATGAGACGATTACTTTTTTCTAGTTTATTGGTTATTCTGGCAGTGATAGTCACCAGCTGCACAACTGCCAATTCAACCGTAACACCGACATGGACGGAGGTGCTACAACCTTTACCTACATCTACTCCTATCTATATTCCTACGAAGTCACCAACGAATATAATGGCTACTACTTTGGACCCCAAGCAAGCCAAAGAATCTATCGAATTTTTGATGAGAAAACCCGCAGATTGTGAGACTCCTTGTTTCTGGGGAATTTTCCCAGAGATAACAACGATTAATGAAGCAAAAAACCTTTTCGATTATTTGGCCCTTGAGATTAAGAGCACAACACAGAGCGATAAAGATTTCTATGGTGTTACCTATGACTTCGATAGTGGTTTATCTGTGATGGCGATTCTTACTGTTCAAGATGAAATTGTACAGAAAGTAAGTTTAAATGTTTCTCCTGAGAAGCAACAGACGGGGATTTCACGCGAATGGCTAGCATACTCACCAGAGACCCTTATTAACCAGTATGGTTTACCCTCAAAAGTAGATTTTTTTGTTGAATATCCTCGCGACGTCGGAGCAATTCCATATGTTTTATACAATATGGTCATATACTATGATGCAAAAGGCTTAATTATTGAATACGATGGTGGAGAAATCGATCCAACAATATCATCATTCAAAGTTTGCCCACTTATAGATCAATTTGATTTAGTCCGTATATGGTTTGGCAAAAACCCAGACAATCCTCCTCATCAAGGAGTTACTTTAGAAGATGCTACTTCTATAACAATGAAAGATTTTGCTACATTGATGGCTGGAAATCCCGAGAGCGCCTGTTTTGAACTTAAGGGAGAATCGTTTCCCTAGAAAACTAATAGGTTTCAAGTGCCTGCCGGAAAATGGAGGGCTCTATTCGCCTTCTACGCTTTCGCCCTTGCCGCAACGACTTCTAGCGAGTCATTTCCCCAACAAGGCATCTCACCCCTGCGGCCCAAAACCTCCCGCCCCCGGCTGCCATGACCTTCGGGGGCGTTGCCTTTTCCTGTCCCGGCGAATCCCTAATACAGTGTCAGGCGCAAATGGAAAGCGGGTAAAATCGGTCATGGATGGCGAAACCATCCTGTTCGCCGGTGCGCATTACGAGATGAATGTCAACAGCGGCGCAATCAGCAAGTATTATTTTGCTGGTGCTTCAAGAATTGCGATGAGAAAATACACTATCCCCGTCTCGATGAGTATTGAGTACATGCTAGGAGATCATTTGGGTTCTACGAGTATGACTACGGACGCCACTGGCGTAAAAATCTCTGAAATGCGCTACAAAGCCTGGGGTGAAACCAGATACACCTGGACGAATGCCCCGGCGAACCCCTCCCCCGTCTACGCCATGACCAGGTACCAGTACACCGGCCAATTCAGCTACGAATCCGAGTTCGGACTGTACTTCTACAACGCTCGCTGGTACGACAGCCAGTTGGGCAGGTTTGCCCAGGCGGATAGCATCGTCCCTGGCGGGGTGCAGGGGCTGGATCGGTACGCTTACGTGAATAATTCCCCGATGAATTTTACAGATCCAAGCGGGCATGACGTTTGCGATGAAGATGGAAACTGCTATAGCTCCCAATCCGGTTGGTATCTACAACCGAATGCAGAAAAATGGAACTATTCTAAATTGATTCGTTACGGTTATTCTGATTGGGAATCCCAAATACTTCTAAAGCTTTACGAAAAAGGTGGTCAACATGCGAGGCATGGCGTTAATTATATTGTGTCGCATAATATTCACATCATGGTTGGACATCTTCCCTTAGGTATGGATAAAGGTAGGGGCGCTTGGTTTAGTGAAAGTGCAAACACAATTGTGCTAAACGAGGATTCCTATTCTACCGACATTCTACCAAGTGCATATGGGCTATCTCTGGTTATCCACGAAGCGAGACATATGGAACAAGGCACGGAACTAAGCCATTCGAAACTCGGCGAAATGGATGCATGGCAAATTCAATTTGATGTATTAAGTCATTTTCAACCTTTGACTCCAGCCCAGCAAGATGTGTTAAATGCACAGACACTCGATGAATTCACGGGTGAAGTACAAGATCATTGGTCAGGTTATTGGTTTAATGGCACGTTGGGCTTGTATACTTATCCAGATTATCCTGCATGGTGTTGGGGAGGTTGTGATTATGGTTTACCGTGGTATCTTCGAGTCAACTTCCCATGGGATTTTCAAATTTTCCATCAATTTAGAAGAATAAAATAGCGATTCTCAGATAAATTGATACTTTGCCATCAGTAAGAGGAGTCTATCATGAGAGATTACAATCCTAAGTCACAAAATATAAATGCAAGACAAGTCATCAAAGTTTGGTCGATCCTGCTATTAATTCTACTCTCCAGTTGCGTCAACTCGAAAGAGGGTGAGAATCCCACCGAATTCGTCGGTTCACGCGGTAGCAATCTTCCTGTTCAAAACATTGTTTGGTCACCAGTAGATGAAAATAAAATATTGGTCAGCGCTTACGAAACGCCACTTCAACCAGCAGAAATATACCTTCTCAACATTCAAACAGGAGAGAAGGAATTCCTTGTAGGGCCCGTAGTAAATGCACAGTTTATTGAAACAAAATGGATGCCGAGTGGTAACAAGGTGCTAATATTGGCTGTGGATACAAGTGGTTTTGAGCCTTCTGGATGGTGGCTGGTTGATGTAGAAACCAAGTCAGCTGAATATATAATGGACCCGGTTGACGCTATCGCATGGTCTCCGAATGGAGAATTTATTGCCGTACTTCAACGAGAACCGAAAAATAACACCAGCAGCATACAACTCAAGTTAATTGATGCAAATACTAAAGCTGAAGAGTTAATTGCAACTTACGATATGGATTATAGTGCTGGTCTTTCTTGGTCACCGGATGGTCGTTATGTGGTTTTTTCTTTGGGAGAGTATCAAGTGTCGAGTAATTTATCTATACTGGCTATAGAGACAAGAGAAGTAACTACATTGACGACTCAAAATAATCGAAGCGAATACCCAACTTGGTCGCCTAAAGGAAATATTATCGCGTTTGTGGCAGACAAATACTTACATTTGATCAATTTAGACAAAACGTGCGAAATCGAAATACCAAATCTAGAAGATATTTGGTCTCCAACGTGGTCACCTGATGGAAAAGAACTGGGTTTTTTAGACAGAGACGGAATTCACTTTTTGGATATTAACAAAACTTTGGGCAGGGATATTTATCAAAATTTCTGTGAAAGATAAACGTAGAGCCATAAGTGTATATCGCGATGTAGTACCCTTGTGACGGTGCGTTGCATCAACCCGACAGATCCCCCGTTTAACAAGGTGCGACATACTCCCATCCTCCTGCCCCCGGATGCCGTGACCTTCGGGGGCGTTGCCTTTCCCTGTCCCGGCCCATCCCCGGAACGGCCTGGATGCAAATCGTGAACTTTGTCAGGCGTGAGCGGAAAGCGAGTAAAATTGGCCGCGGAGACGAAACCGCTCTTGACCCCACCCTCGACACCACCCCCGCCTACGCCATGACCAGGTACCAGTACACCGGCCAATTCAGCTACGAAGCCGGGTTCGGACTGTATTTCTACAACGCAAGGTGGTGCGACAGCCAATTGGGGAGATTTGCCCAGGCGGATACGATCATCCCCTCGCCCGGCAACTCCCAGGTCTGGGACCGTTTTGCTTGCACACTCAATAATCCGCTCAAATACACTGACCCTGGTGGTCACAATCCTGAATGTGGGCCAGACGGGATATTCTGTGAAGGCAAGGCGAAAAATGATTTTAATCACACTTTTGTAGTATTCAAGGCGCAAGATGGTCAATCTTGGACAGACGAAGAAAAGAAAACTATTCAAACCGAAGTAGCAAAAATTGCTTTTGCATTAGCATGGGAATATGCAATGCGGGGCACACAATTTACACCCAGCCAAGCTTTCAACAGAGTGTTTGGAGGTTACATTGTCGCTAAAAGAGTAAATTCAGAAGGTAATGGCTGGGCCGAACATCAAGGTAAAGTAAACGGTCACTATACCATTAACTTCTTTTCAAGCACAACTGCTAACGATATTACTGGTCATCCTAGGTTAGTAGTTCATGAAGTTGGGCATGCACTTATAGCAGCCTTAGGTATAAATGGCGATAACTATCCGACGGATTTATACCGTCCAGTAAATTCCGATGGGATTGTTGGACGCGAATGGGTAAATGGTGTAATAAATTATTTTGGATTCTATGGTGGACACTATGATTGGCAATTTGGAAAGCAATATGTAGAAAATGCTCAATATAAAGAAGAAATAGCAGATATGTTTGTTGGGTGGGTTTATAACAGATGGGAAAATAGTGATTTTGGGCGCGAAAGAAAAGGATTTATGCACGATTTGATAACTGATTATCTGCCATAGCGATATGGGTTGAGAGGAAACATGCTGATAAAAACATTATGCTTGTGTGTTTTAGCATTGGTGTTGACTTCGTGTGGAGTAATGAAAACAGAAGTCATACAGACACCATCTCCAGTTATTACACAAATGCAAACCCGAACTCCTATAATAACAAAAACGGAACCGACTTCGACAAAAACACCTGTGCCGACATACGTTTTAGTTACGGTTACAGAAGTTGGAAACTACTTAACAATTAGTGAAGTATTTACGGTGTATGGACAACCAAAAGAAATATGGTTCTCGTCAACTGGAAAAGTGCCAGAGAACTGGCCTACCTACGTGGATATACTACTGTTTTATCCAGAAGATACTATAATATTTGAATTTGGGGGAAAAGCAGAACAATCCAACGATGGCAATCGATTCTTCATATCAATTTGTTCAGCAAAATATGATGATACAACCATTGAAGAATTTGTTACAACTTCATTTAGTTGGAGCCCAAAAACACTCTTGAATTTCGATGATTTGCCACCTTTACCAGGACAGTCAGGCAAGCATTGGAAACTTTTAGATGAGGTAACAGATAATAATTTATCTGGTTTTTATTATGGGACGCTAACCAACCCGAAAACAGCGTGCTTGAAAACGCCTGCTGAAATTTGGCCGAATCCAGATCTATAAAACTACGAGGAGATTCTCCCACATATTCGAGATGCTCTCGTTATTCCTACACCTTCGGCCCATCGGCAATTTCTGCGGACGGGATGATGGCCCTGTGAGCGTACATCGCACCTGCCCGGCGGACAACCTCCCGCCCCCGGATTCCATGATATTCGGGGGCGTCGCCTTTTCCTGCCCCGGCGCATCCCCGATACGGTTTCAGGTGCAAGTGGAAAACGGGTAAAAATTAATCATCAACGGCGAAACCATCCTGTTCGCCCTGGCCCGCTGCCCCGGCTGTGTCGGATATTTTGGGGGAAGTTTGTCATTTGACTTGCCGGGGGATTATCACCGGGGGAAGCAGGGGGTACAATCTGGGATATGGACAAATCTGACTCTCGCGTTCCTTTCAAGCCCCCCCGCAGCGCCCCGGACTTCGACCTGCTCGCCGCCAAAGCGGACGCTCTCCGGGCCGAGGTCCGGCTCCGCCAACCCGCTTCCCTGGCCGCCGCCACGGCGGCGGCGTTCACCGGCTCCGATTTCCGTTTTGACTTCTGGGGCCAACCCGTCCGGTTGACTTTCCCTGAACTGCGTGTAAGCAATGTGGCAAACGGCAAGGAATTGCCAGGCTTCCACCAGACGATGGTGCTGTACTACTTCGCCGCCTGCGACGGGACACCATTGACCGGCGAGTGGGTCTCCTTCGCCGAATTGCCCGACGGACGGATGTACAACACCGCCTTCCAGGGTTACACCGGCCGCGAGTTGGTCAAACGCTTCGGGCTGGACATCGAGTCCTTCCGCCGCGCTGCCGAAAAAGTTGGGGGTGAGCCGGCGGGGCAGGGGGATGCCGCCTATCGTTTCCTGGCCCTGCCCAGAGTCCCGCTTCTAGCCGTCTACTGGCTCGGCGACGAAGATTTCCCGTCGAATTGCCAGATCCTCTTCGACACCTCCGCCAGCCACTGCCTCCCCACCGACGCCTGCGCCCTGCTCGGCAGCACGCTGACGAGGAAGTTACTGGCATAAGGATGCAAAAAGAGACTTACTTCACCCCCGAAACCATCGGCGCCAAGACCGACGAATTCCTGGCTGAAGTAGCCCATTTCAGAAAACACCGCCCGGCCTTCGGCCCCTCCGCCGCAGCCTTGCTGGTGCTCGACATGCAGCGTTACTTCCTGTCAGCGGATTCCCATGCTTTCGTCCCGTCCGCGCCGGCCATCGTTCCGGGGATCGAACGGCTGGTCAAGGCTTTCACCGCGGCCGGGCGACCGGTCATCTTCACCCGTCACGCCAACACCGAAGCGGATGCGGGGAGAATGTCCACCTGGTGGCGGGACTTGCTCAAACCAGATACTGCGGATAGTCAAATTATCATAGGCAGCCCATCGGCCCATATCCTCCCAAAAACCCAATACGACGCCTTCTTCGGCACCGGCTTGGATGACCTGCTCAAGTCCCACGGCATCCGCCAGGTGGTGGTCACCGGGGTGATGACCCACCTGTGCTGTGAGACGACCGCCCGCTCGGCTTTCGTGCGCGGCTACGAGGTCTTCTTCTGCGTGGACGGGACCGCCACCTACACCGAAGCCTTCCACCGGGCCACACTGCTCAACCTGTCGCACGGGTTCGCCGTCCCGGTGAGGGTGGGGGAGATCGGAGATGGAATGCAGAAAAATTCTTTCATGGCTGTATAATTGCGGTGGAGGTAACCCATGCTACATTTGCTTATTCAGCCTGCTACTCACCAGCAACTTGAAGAGATGCTGCAAGAATACCAGGTGTTGATCAAAATTGTCGTAGATATTCGTCGGCAAATGCTGTGTGGGGGTGGGGAAATGCACGCGGATTGTGAAGCGGTGTTGTTGGATAATGCCAGCGAGCAGGATGACCTTTGGGGCGCAAATTGGTATCCAAATGACCAGCGTATTGAGTTTGAGTCTTTAATCAACATTCGCCCGCGCCTGGGCAATCCGGGAATTTTGATACAAGATCAAGGTATCCGTGACCAGGTTGAAGCGGTGACGCTTAAAATTTTAGGAGGTGTGAGATGATGAATAAAGATAAACGGCGTGAGCGTTTCCTGCGTGACCCGTTGCCGCGACGGTTGGGCGGTTTGGCGGCCACTTTGGGGCGGATTTCATCGTCGGCGCGTAGTTCGACGGAGCCATCCGTGGTTGCTAATTTACTGGACGAAGCAAAACACCTCATTGAGTGGACGGCAGCCGAAACCGACCCGGAAACAGCGGCGGAATTGGTGCAAATGCAAACCTTGATTACACTCTGGCAGCGCACATGGAATGAGGCCAGCCAAAACCATCAGCAACGAATATTGCTTTCGGTTCAAGCCAAAGAATGGTCGGATAAGGCGGTTGATTTTTCGGGGCTGGTCTGAAGGGTTGCATGGCTTTGCAGTTCCGGTGTGGGTGGGGGAGGTGTTGGCTGGAATAGAATAACCGGGTTTTAGGTTGTATATAATATCCACGGCTGAGAATTGCGGTTTTCCGCTTAAGAAAAAAGCGCAATTCTCAGCTGAGATGGGTATAATTCAGCCGAGGTGAAAATGGAAACCGTCCAATTCAAAACCCGAATTAAGAATGGTGTTATTGAAATTCCCAAGAAATACCAGGAAAAATTCAAAGATAATGTGCGCGTCATTCTCGTCGCCGAAAGCTCCAGGACGAAAGCGGCTGATTATCTTGATGAGTTGATGGCGCACCCTCTAAAAGTGACGGGGTTTCGCCCTCTAACCAGGGATGAAGCTCATGCCAGAAACTAAAGGCCATTTCATAGACACCAATATTTGGCTCTACTCTCTGCTAGACACTGGAGAGGCAGAAAAGACAACAGCCGCTCAAGCACTGATCAAATCGTCAAAAGCTATTGTCAGTTCACAAGTTATCAGTGAAGTTTGCGCTAATCTCATAAAAAAAGCCAAAATGCCTGAAGAAGGGATTCGCAAATTTGTCGAGGGTATTTATGCTAAACACCGTGTAGTTGAGCTTGATATGAGAGTATTCCTTTTTGCATCGGAACTACGGGAGGAATACTCGCCTTCATTTTGGGATAGTTTAATCGTTTCTGCTGCATATCTCGCAGGTGCCGAAATCATGTACTCGGAAGACATGCAGCATGGGCTGGTCATTCGCGAGATGCTTCAAATACTTGACCCGTTCCGAAAATAATCGAGAACAGTCCGGTGATATTGCTGGGCTGTTTCAGAACTTATAGCAATGGATTTCGCAGGTTCTTTCCCCGTCCTCATCCTCGGCGGCGGGCCGGCGGGGATGGCGGCTGCGATCCAGTTGCGGCGCTATGGCATCCCGGCATTGTTGGTGGAGAAGACGCGTCTCGGCGGGCTGCTGTGGAACGCCAACCTGGTGGAGAATTATCCTGGCTTTCCGGCGGGGGTGAGCGGACCGAAACTGGTGCATCTCATCGAAAAGCAGATGGAACGGCTGGGCGTGCCGGTCAGTTTTGATGAAGTGACCAAAATTGATCAAAACCACGCTGGTTTTCAAGTTTCCACACTTACCACTTACCACTTACCACGCTTTGTCATCGTCGCTTCGGGGACGCGGCCTCGCCCCATCCCCCTGCCCATCCCGGCGGCAGTCCAAAATCGGGTGTTCAGCGAAGTCTATCCGCTGCTGGGGGTGAGGGGTAAACGGGTTGTCATCGTCGGGGCGGGGGATGCGGCCTTCGATTATGCCCTTAATTTGTCTAAAAACGGGAATTTTGTCACTATCCTGAACCGGGGACAGGCTGTAAAATGTCTGTCGTTGCTGAAGGAGCGGGCCGCGGCCCAGGCTTCGATTGCGTACTTCGACGGGAAACCTGTCAGCCGGGTGGAGGCCGGGGGCGCGGCGGACAGGTTGATCGTCCGGTGCGCTGCGGGTGAGTCGTTCGAGGCAGAGTACCTGGTCTTCGCCACGGGACGCCAGCCCGAGCTGGGATTCCTTCCCGATCCCCAGGACGTGCGTCGTACCTGGCTAGACGGCGTCCCTTCGGGTGAAGGAGATGTTTGTTTGACGGGAGCGGTTGAGGCTGACAGGTGCGACGCACCCTCGGCCCCGGAGAACCTGTTCTTCGTTGGCGACGTGAAGAACGGTCTTTATCGCCAGGCGGCGATCGCCGCCGGGGACGGCCTGCGGGCTGCGATGCAAATTTATTTCAATTTGGAGAAGCTATGAAAGTTTTTGCGGTGACAGGCACGCCGGATGTGGCGGAAGTATTCATGGCCGATATGGGCGGCGAGCGGATGATCGAGTTTGTCGAGGCGCTCCAGCCGCCTTATTCGCGGGACGAACGCTGGATCTTGATGGTCTCGACCCTGTTCGGCTGCCCGGTGAAGTGCCTGATGTGCGACGCGGGCGGTTCGTACCGGGGCAAACCCAGCGCCGAGGAGATTTTGGCGCAAATTGACCACATGGTCTACCGCTGGTACCCGGACGGGCGCGTCCCGGCGGGCAAGTTCAAGATCCAGTTTGCCCGGATGGGCGAACCGGCCCTGAACATGGCCGTGCTGGAGGCGCTGGAGGCGCTGCCGACCCGTTACGACGCCCCCGGCCTGATGCCTTCGATCTCGACCATCGCCCCGCATGGCACGGAGGCCTTTTTCGAGGGCCTGCTGGACGTGAAGGACCGGCTGTATCCGGGCGGGCGCTTCCAGTTCCAGTATTCGATCCACACCACCGACACGGCCCTGCGCGACCGGATCATCCCGGTGCGCAAGTGGACCTTCGAGCAGATGGCCCGCTTTGGCGAACGCTTCCACCATCCCGGCGACCGCAAGATCACCCTCAATTTTGCCCTGGCAGCCGGCAATCCTGCCGATCCGCAGGTGCTGTTGCGCCATTTCGACCCGGCCCGTTACCTGGTCAAGATCACCCCGGTCAACCCGACCTGGCACGCCACCCAGAACGGATTATCCTCCTTTGTGGACCCCTGCGACCCGTCCAGCGGGACCTCGGTGGCCGAGGCGATGCGGGCCGCCGGGTACGACACGCTCCTGAGCATTGGCGAGGTCGAGGAGAACGCGATCGGCTCGAACTGCGGGCAGTATGTGTTGAAATATCTCGCCGAAAAACAGGAAGTTGATGGCGGCTACTCGTACGATATGCGAGAATTGGTTCAAGGTTTAAAGTCAAAAGGTACTCGATTGGGATTTTGACCCTTAAACTTTCAATCTTTAAACTTTCCAACCGGAGGAACGATGAAACTGGCAATTACCGGAAAAGGCGGGGTGGGCAAGACGACGTTGACCGCGCTGCTGGCGCAAGTCTACGCCGATGCGGGTCGGGACGTTCTGGCTGTGGACGCGGACCCCAGCCCCTGCCTGGCTGGCGCGTTGGGCTTCCCCGGCGAGTTGCGCGCCAGGCTGCATCCCATCGCCGAGATGGACGATCTCATCTACGAGCGCACCGGGGCCAAAAAGGGACAGGTCGGCGGATTCTTCACCATCAACCCCCGCGTGGACGACCTCCCGGAGCGGTTCAGTGTCACTCATCGCGGCGTGCGCCTGCTCGAATCCGGCTCGGTCGAGTTGGGCGGCTCCGGCTGCATCTGTCCCGAAGCAGCCATCCTGAAGACGCTGTTCACCCACCTGCTTTTCCGCCAGGACGAGGTGCTCCTGCTCGACATGTACGCCGGGGTCGAGCACCTGGGCCGGGCTACCGTTGATTTCGTGGACGCGATGATCGTGGTGGTCGAGCCGACCCGCCGCAGCCTGGGGACCGCGGCCCAGATCAAGAAACTGGCGAACGACATCGGGTTGACGAAGTTGTACCTGGTCGGCAACAAGGTCCGCAACGACGATGAAGCCGCCTTCCTCGAAGCCGAAACGCCCTCCCTGCCTGTCCTGGGCTTCCTGCCCGCCGATCTGAAAGTGCAGGAGGCCGACCGGCTGGGTATTCCGGTCTATGACCATGTGCCGAGTCTTAAAGCAGCCGCGTTGAAGATTGCAGATTCGTTGAAGGCAGACGCGTAAAAAGGTAAAATAATTGGTACGAGGTGTATGATGACTGAAACAACCATCCAGATGACTAAAGACGAACTCCGTCGCTTAATTGACGAAGTGTTGGAAGAAAAGTTAATCGAATTCTTTGGCGATCCCGATGAAGGCTTGGAGTTACGGGACGACCTGAAACAGCGTCTTCTGCGCCAGAAGGAAGCTACTGCCAGGGGTGAACGTGGCAAATCTTTAAGCGAAGTCAAAAAGCAACTTGGGATGAAAAACTTTTGACAATACACTCGATTGGTCATCGGCGGGAAGTATACAAAAGGCGATGACCAAAAAGTAGGAGATTGATACTGTTATGACAACCACAATCGCACTCGCAGGTAAAGGCGGCGTGGGCAAGACCACCGTCGCCGGGATGGTCATCAAGTGGCTGGCGCAGAACCAGCCCGGCAGCATCCTCGCCATAGACGCCGACCCGGCCGCCAACCTGAACATGGTCCTCGGCCTCGACATTGACTGGACGGTCGGCGACATCCGCGAAGACATGCTCCAGCAGGTCAAATCCTCGCTGACCCAGGGCGGGGCGGCCATGGGCGTGATGCCCGGCGGGGCCAGCAAACGGGACTATCTCGATTACCACATCCGCACCTCGCTGGCCGAGGGCAGCCGCTTCGACCTGATCGCCATGGGCCGCGGCGAAGGCCCCGGCTGTTATTGCGCCGTCAACCACAACCTGCGCGAGGTCATTGACGACATGAGCAGGCATTACGCCTACGTCGTCATTGACAACGAAGCCGGGATGGAGCACCTGTCCCGCCGCACCACCCGGGATGTCCAGCACCTGCTGGTGGTCAGCGACCCGACCCAGCGCGGCCTGGTCACGGCGGCCAACATCGCCCAGATGCGCAAAGACCTCGACATCGCGGTCGAGAACGCCTACCTGATCGTCAACCGGCTGCCCGGCGAGGCGGTCCCCGCGCCGCTCCAGGCCGAGATTGACAAGCTCGACCTCCCGCTCCTGGGCGTTATCCCGGCGGACGACGACCTGACCACCTTCGAGTATTCCGGCAGGCCGCTGATAGATCTCGGCGACGAGTCCCCGGTTTACCGATCCGTGGCCCGGATGATGGGGGCGATCCTGTAGATTCGATGCGAACCGCGAAGGGCGCGAAGAACGCTAAGTTTTCTCATTGCCGCGAAGGAAAATTCCTTCGCGGTTTTGGTTTTCATTTATTCCGCCCACTGTCATTCTGAGCGAAGCGAAGAATCCCGAATTTAAAGGCGAAAACCCTCGCCCTGAGCAGCCCATTGCAAATTAGAACGCAAATAGCAAGACCAGGTCGTTGACGTTGGTGCTGCTCGGGCCGGTTTTGACCAGATCGTCGAGTCGCGCAAAGAACGCATACGCATCGTTCCGGGACAGGTAATCTGGCGCGGCCATCCCAAGCGACTCAGCCCTCCGGGCGGAGTCGCCCGCTGCTACCGCGCCGGCCGCGTCGGTGGGACCGTCTTCGCCGTCGGTGGCGAGGGAGATGAGCATCACGTCTTCCATGCCGCGCAGGGATTCGACCGCGCCCAGGGCCAGCTCCTGGTTGCGGCCACCGCGCCCGTCCCCGCGCAAGGTGACGGTGGTCTCGCCGCCGGCCAGCAGGCAGAACGGGCGCTCCAGGCGGCTTTCGGCAGTTTTCAGGGCTTCTACCAATTCGCGGCCCACCTCCCCGGCTTCTCCCTGCATCCCGGAGCGGATGACTTCAGCCTGGAAACCCTCCTGCCGGGCCTGCTCCAGGGCGGCGCGCAGGGCAATGTCGTTGCTGGCAATGACCCGGTTTTCGACCCTGCCGAAGACGGGATCGCCAGGTTTGGCGGTTTCCCTGAAGAACGGGATGAATCCTGTATCAAGCGAGTATTTCTCGATGACCGAAATCGCCTCCTCGCGGGTGGACGGGTCGGGGGCGGTGGGGCCGGAGGCAATCGCCTCGAGCGGGTCGCCGACCACATCGGACAGGATCAGGCTGAGGATTTGGGCATCGTTGGCGGCCTGGGCCAGTCCGCCGCCCTTGAGCGAGTCGAGGTGGCGGCGCAGGGTGTTGATCTCGTCAATCCGCGCCCCGCAGGCGAGCAACGACGCGGTGAGCGCCTGCAACTCGGCCAGCGGGATGAGCGGCGCAGCCATCAAGGCCGAACCGCCGCCGGAGATCAGGCAGACGAGCAGGTCGCCGGGGGCGAGGCGGGAGACGAACTCGCGGGCGGCCCGTCCGGCGCGCAGGCTGGAGTCGCCGGGGATGGGATGGCCGCCTTCGATAACGGTGGCAGGCTGAATGTCCAGGGGTGAGGCGTGCTTGGTAATGACCAGGGTTTCGGTCAGGTCAATCGAAGCGGAGAGGGCCGAGGCCATGGCGCAGGCCGCTTTCCCCAATCCAAAAGCAAAAACCCGTTCCGCCGGGGGCAGGGGATAAGCTCGCAGGTGTCGCTGCACCGCCTCGCCCGCGTGGGCCGACCGGAAGGCCGCAGCCAGGATGCGCCGGATGGCGGCGCGGCGCGGGTGCGCCCGGATGGAGTGAGACGTGAAGCGCCCAGGCTCGAACATGGTTCAAGTATACAGGGGTTTTATAATTGGCTCATGACAACTCTCAAAGAACATTTCTTGCTCGATCCCGGCGTCGTTTTCCTGAACCACGGATCGTTCGGGGCCACGCCCCGCCCGGTTTTCGAGGCTTACCGTGACTGGCAGTTGCGGCTCGAACGCCAGCCGGTGCTGTTCCTGGGGCGCGAATTGGACGGATTGCTGGGCGAGTCCCGTCAGGCTTTAGGCGGCTACCTGAACGCGGACGCGGACGACCTGGTCTACATCCCGAACGCCACGCATGGTGTGAATATCATCGCCCGCTCGTTGGGTTTGGCGCCGGGCGACGAAATCCTGACCAGCGACCACGAGTACGGGGCCTGCGATCACACCTGGGATTTCATCTGCGGGAAAACCGGGGCCGTTTACGTCCGCCAGCCGATCCCCCTGCCGGTCTGCGGCGGGGACGAGATCGTCGAGCAGCTCTGGCAGGGCGTGACCCCGCGGACGAAGGCGATCACCTTGAGCCACATCACTTCGCCGACGGCGCTGCGCCTGCCGCTGGAAAAGGTCTGCGAGCGGGCGCGGGACCGGGGAATCGTTACCATTGTGGACGCGGCTCACTCGCCCGGACAGATCCCGCTGGACCTGCAGGCGTTGGGCGCGGATGCGGTCTTCGGCAACTGCCACAAGTGGATGATGGCCCCCAAAGGCGCGGGATTTTTATACGCGCGGCGGGAGTTGCAGCCACGGATCGAGCCGCTGGTCGTCAGTTGGGGCTACCGCCCAACGCCCGAGACGACAACCGGCTCCCGCTTTATTGACATCCTGCAATGGACAGGGACCAAAGACCCGGCCGCGGCCCTGGCTGTGCCGGCGGCGATCCGCTTCATGGCTGAACACAATTGGGAGGCTGTGCGCCGGGATTGTCACGAGCTGCTGCGCCAGGCCATCGAGCGCATCTGCGGCCTGACGGGGCTGGCTCCGCTCTACCCGCTCGAGTCGGATTTTTACGCTCAGATGGGCATCGCCCCGCTGCCGGAATGCGACTTGGCCGCGCTGAAGCGGCGGCTGTATGATGGGTTCAGGGTCGAAGTCCCATTGATCCAGTGGCAGGACAGGCAGTTCGTCCGTATTTCGGTGCAGGGGTATAACACACAGGAGGATATTGACGCGTTGGTGGGGGCGTTGGAGGTGTCTGGAAAATCCTTATAGGAAAATGGCGGTTTCCCTTACAGGGGAGAGACGATTTCCTTCTCCCGCATTAGCCGTATTTTGCCGCCAACTTCTTGATTGTGTTGATCCCCCGCAAAGTCGAGCGGATGCCGAGAGTCTTTTCCAGGACGGCGTTGGAGAAGGTCGATTCGCTTTGTTTCTTGCGGCACAGCCAGTAAACCTCGCGTCCATGAATATGGAAATCGTCAATTTCGGTTTTGAGGGCCAGCAACTTTTCATTGGCAGCGTCGTCAAGCGGGTCGGCAAGGAAGGCGACATTCAAGGCCGTGGCCTCTTCCAGGTCGGGTTGGGGAAAGGGTGGGTAACCCGCGATTGCGGCCAGTTCTGCGTCCGTGCGGATGAAGGTAGCCACTTCGAACCCCAGGGCTTCCAGTAATTCCTTTTCGATTTCCGCTTCGAGAGATCGGATATCTCCTTCCTCGGCGGAGAAGATGACATTACCGCTGGCAATGAAGGTCTCGACGTTTGAAAAGCCCATGCCTTCGAAGAGCTTTCGCAAATGATCCATTTTGACGGTATGCCCGCCAACGTTGATGGCTCGCAGGAAGGCAATATAAGGCGGCATTTTCGTCAGGATCCCCCGCTGCCGGTCCGGGCAACGACCAGGCGATTTCGCCCCTGGGCTTTGGCGTCGTACAAGGCGGCATCGGCGGCGGCCAGAAGTCCCTCGGCGGTTTTCCCGTGTTCCGGGAAACATGCCACCCCGATTGACAGGGTGATGGCTCCCAATACCTGGCCCTTGTGCAAGACCGACAGGTTTGGGATGTCCATCAGCAATTGCTCGGCCCGGCGGCAGGTATCGTCCAGCGAAGCCTCGGGCAGCACCAGCACGAATTCTTCGCCCCCGAAGCGGCAGGCGATATCTTCCCGCCTGACCCGCGCTTGCATCAAGCTGCTCAATTCGACCAGCACTTTGTCGCCGGCCGAGTGGCCGAACGTATCGTTGAAGAGTTTGAAGTGATCGATATCGAGCATGACGATTCCGACGGGGCTGTTACGCCGCGCGGCCCGCGCAAACTCGCGTTCGAGCGATTCTTCCATGTAGCGCCGGTTGAAAAGGTTGGTAAGCGGGTCGCGGATAGCCTGGTCGCGCAGGCTGTCTTGCAGTTTGAGATTTATCAACGCCAGCGCAATGTGCTCGGATACTGTAACGGCCAACTGACCACTGGGCCTGCCCAGGGAATCTGCCGGGTGCGCCTCCGGGACCAGGGGCGGCCTGTCGCCCCGAAGGTGCAGGATGCCCAGGGTTTCGCCCCGCGCCATCATCGGCACGCACAGATAACTGCCAGGACCAGGGTGGCCCAGGTGCTGGCAGAGGACTCCGTGGGCGGCCGTGTCTTCCACGATGTAAATCTGCGCCCGGCGCAAGGCCCAGCACTCGTCCGGTGAGAGCACCGGGCTGGGCAGGTGCTCCGGGAATTCACCCCAATGGGTAACCGCTTCTAAAACATTGCGCGACGAGTTGTAAATGTACAACGCGCCCGATTCATTGGGGAAGAGCCGTGCGCAAAAATCGGCAATGATCTTATAGGCCTCCCCGGTCGTATGGCAGGCTTGCAGCCAGTTGCCCATTTCGCTCAGGATGTGGAAGGTTTCCTGGCTCCGGGACAGCGTCCTTTGTTCGACGCTGGCTGCTTCGATGACCGCCTGCGCTTTTTGGACCCGCCAGAACAATACAGCCATCGCGATGGCGGCGAGCAGCGGCACGAGCGTGGAACCTGTGTCGGACAGCCTTTCCATCTGGATGACCCTGGCCCGGTAGCCTTCTCCGGCGGCCGTCAACGCCTGGGTGAGATCCTCGAAAGCCGGGTCAACCTTTTCCTCGTCCACGCGCCGCGCCTCCTCCAGGTCGCCGGCCGCGATCAGCTTGAACTCCTCGTCGGTGGCAGACAAATAGTCGGCATAGGCCAGCCGGACCAGATAGAGATTATCTCTTTCATCCGCCTGTTCCAGACTCCCGATTGCCTGCCCCATTTCTTCCTTCGTTCGTTGCATATCATCCAGGACCTCCGAAGAGAGTTTTCTCTCGCTGATGGCCTGCCATTCCAGCGCCGACAGGTGGTAGGCCAGGGCCTGGAGTCGCAGGAGCGTAATTTCATCGCGTTCGCTGACCTCGACATTCCGGCGAAGCAGGGCGTTGATGACAACTGTTGCCAGTATGATGCTGAATGTGAGTAACGCGATCAGCAGCCTGGGAATCTGGCTTTTGTTCTTGGCGGGGAAAGACATTGGATATGCTCAAAACCTGTTGGACGGATGATCGGCCCGGAGGTTGTGAAGCAGTATATCATCGGTAATTGTCCTGCAAGCGGCATCCCGTTTACTCTTTTGCAAGGCCTTTCAAGCTCCATCGCCGCCCCCAGACCGTTAATCGCCGATTAATTATTGCGGCATTCTGGAGATTGGGTAAAATGAGAGGCCCATTCCTGAGAAGGGCCTCTTGGGATCACCTGGACGAAAGGTTAAGGCTTTGATCTGCTCACTTTGCCGCTACCTTCATGATTCCGGTGCTTCCGGGTGAGTTTTTATGGATTTCCTTGCGGGATCCCGTTTCCCCAGCTCATGCCGGCGCCGCCCGTTTCCTGGTTCTGGGCCCAGGTGCCCGGGTCGGAGTCGATCACCGTGTACGTGCCTGCGGGGATCACGATGCCCGGATTCACGATCCAATACGCGTTCGGCACACCGCCTTGTCCCGGCAGACTGGTTGCTTGCCATGGCCCGTAAACGGTCCCATCGGATGACTGCAAGGCAATGGTCCCCGGTTCGGCGCCTTGCGCGTCGTTCCAATGGTAGGTGGCGATATACGTGACCAGCCAGGATTCATAAATGGTGAAGGTGGCCGGGGCCGTAGCCCCATTGTATGCAGCGCCAATGCTGCGGATGGCAAAGAACTCTACTTCGACGCCCTCCGAGGTCGGAGCTGGCGAAGCCGTAGGTATTGCGGTCGGAAATTCACCGAAACCTTGCGAGCATCCCCCACAGTTGGGATTGGTGGGATTCCCCTCGACGAAGGCCCCAGGTTCGGGCAGGGTACGGTCGCTCCCGAATACGCTTCCGAACACATACGTTGACCCGGCTGTGACAAAGAGGGTCTCGGTCGGGCGGACGTAAGTTTTGCACGCCGGAGAGTAGAGCGGATCCTGGTTGATTTCCGAGTCCATTCGCCATTCTTGCAAGGTGTAAGTTCCGGGAGGCAGTTGATAGGTGGTCGTCTGACTGTCCTTGGCCAGGATCAAATCGAAGGTCGGCCTGATCAAAGCTGAAGGCTCCTCAGGGTTGTAGGACGAAATGCAAACGCCATATTCCCGGGTGACTGGCAAGCCCATCCCGCCTGGAAAGCTGTCACTTCCTCTGGTGTAGGAATTGACAATCAAGATTGTCCCCATGACTTGTGGTTGTGGTTGCGCAGGTGGTGTTCTCGACAACAAACCACATCCAAGGGATAACGATAAGGCAACCCATAAGACGATCATTGGCTTCGAGAATTTGTGTTCCATTGTTAGCTCCTTTCGAAATTTGAACTATAGTGAGCAGATCAACAATGTTAAATCGTCTGAGTTGAGGGTTTATTTCCGGTTACTCTCCCAGATACTTTTTTTGCCATTCGAATAATTTATTCAATGCTTCGATGGGGGACAGGGCGTTCACATCCACCTGTTTCAGTTCATCCAGCAGGGGATTGGTTTCGGGAAACAGAGCCACCTGGCGGGCGGCCTGCGGATTGATCCGCACGGCTTTGCCGGAACTGCGCTCGAGGGCGGCCATGATCTCGTCCGCCCGCTGGATGACCGGCCTGGGCAGCCCGGCCAATTGGGCTACGTGGATGCCGTAAGACCGGTCCGCGCCGCCGGGGACGATCTTGTGCAGGAAGACCACCTTGTTGTCGGCTTCGGTCACGGCCACGTTGTAGTTGCGCACGCCGGGCAGCAGGTCGGCAAGTTGGGTCAACTCGTGGTAGTGGGTGGCGAAAAGGGTCTTGGCGCGCAGGTGCGGGTGGTTGTGGATGTATTCGACCACCGCCCAGGCGATGGATACCCCGTCATAGGTGCTGGTGCCGCGCCCGATCTCGTCCAGGATCAGCAGCGACCGGCCCGTGGCGTGGTTCAGGATATTGGCTGCCTCGATCATTTCGACCATGAACGTGGACTGTCCCGCGTGGATTTCGTCCTGGGCGCCGATGCGGGTGAAGATGCGGTCCACCAGGCCGATCCGGGCCGAATCTGCCGGGACGAAGGACCCCATCTGGGCCATCAGGGCGATCAGGGCCGACTGGCGCAGGTAGGTGGACTTCCCGCTCATGTTGGGGCCGGTGATGATACGCACGATCTCGCCTTTTTCGAAGGTGATGTCGTTTGGAACGAATCGTTCAGCGTGCAGGGACTGTTCGACGACCGGGTGGCGGCCTTCGCGGATGTCCAGGCCGTCGTCGTTGGTCACCTCGGGGCGGACGTAGCCGTTCAGGGCGGCGACTTCGGCCAGGGCGGCCAGCACGTCCAGTTCGGCCAGGGCGCGGGCGGTGTTCAACAGCGTGTGAGCCGACTTGCCCAGCATGGCGCAAACTTCCTTGAACAGGCGCAGTTCGATCTCGCGGATGCGTTCCTCGGCGTTGAGCACCAGGGTTTCGTATTCCTTCATCTCCGGCGTGATGTACCGCTCGGCGTTGACCAGGGTCTGCTTGCGGATGTAATCGGACGGGGCGTTGGCGGCCTGGCCTTGCGAGATTTCGATGTAGTAGCCGAAGACCTTGTTGTAACCCACCTTGAGGGTCTTGATGCCGGTGCGCTGGCGCTCGACGGCTTCGAGGTTGGCGATCCAGTCGCGGGCGTGGGCCGAGGCGTCCATCACCCCGTCGAGTTCGGAGGAGTATCCGGGGCGGATGATGCCGGTGTTCTGGGTCGTGGCGGGCGGCTCGTCGGCGATGGCGGCGTTGACCAGGTTGAGTTCGTCGGGGCAAAGGTTGAAAGTGGGTAAAAAGTGGGAAGCAAGGAGTTCTTCATTGATCTCACCTTTTACTTTTTTGCTTATTACTCCCATCACTTCCGGCAACCGTGACAGTGTTTCCCGCAAGGCCACCAGGTCCCTCGGCTGGGCATATCCCGCAAGAAGACGGTTGGTGATACGCTCCAGATCGGCCAGAGGCTTGAGGGCGGCGCGCAGTTCGGCCCGGGTCATGCCGCCGGTGAAGAACTGTTCCACCCCGTCCTGGCGCTGGCGGATCTTTTGCGCGTCGAGCAGCGGTTGGCTGACCCACTGACGCAGCAGGCGCTTGCCCATCGGGGTGACGGTTTTGTCGAGGATGCCGAGCAGGGAGCCTTTGGTATCGCCGCGCAGGGCCTGCCCCGAGCTTTGGCGAAGGGTCTCGGTCAGTTCCAGGTTGCGGCGGGTGGCGGCGTCGAGGGTCATGAATTCGTTCAGGCTGTAAACACGCAGGCTGGTGAGCAGGTTGAGCGCGGCAGGTTCGGTCTCTTTGAGGTATTGCAGGATGCCCCCGGCGGCGCGCACTGCCAGCGAATGGCTTTTCAGCCCAAACCCGTCGAGGCCCGAGACGTTGAAGTGGGCCAGCAGAGATTCCTGGGCGCGGCCCGGTTCGAAGCGCCAGACAGGCCAGGGAGTGACGTGACCCGGAAGCCCATTGGCGAAGTCCAGGGTATCCGGGTGGATGATCTCGGCTGGGCGCAGGCGGGTGATCTCGGCCCGGACGGGGTTGTTGTCTGTGGCTTCGATCTCGGTGACGGCAAATTCGCCGGTGGTGATGTCGGCGTATGCAATGGCGGCCCGGTTGTCGTCAATTACCAGCGCGGCGAGATAGTTGTTGCCATCGCCGGGAAGCAATCCCGGCTCGACGATGGTCCCCGGCGTGACGACCCGGACCACCTGGCGTTTGACCAATCCCTTGGCGGGGACTTCGCCCACCTGTTCGGCGATGGCGACCCGGTATCCCGCCCCGACCAGTCGGGCCACATATCCTTCGTAAGCATGATAGGGGATTCCTGCCAGCGGGACGCGGATCCCGTTGCCGATGGGCCTGGAGGTGAGTACAATTTCGAGGACACGGGAGGCAATCTCGGCGTCCTGGTCGAAGGTTTCGTAGAAATCGCCCAAACGGAAGAGCAGGATCGCATCCTGGTGTTGGCGTTTGAGTTCGAGGTATTGCTTGCGGATGGGGGTCACATCGTCGGTGGTCATGAGGTGATTTTACAACGTATTGAATGAAACGTAAAACGATTGTGCGTTGGTCTGCGTGAATTTTGGGCTAATCCCACGCAGCCTGAAAATAATCTTTTTTTGGTCCCGTTTTTGATGGTTGGGTAGTATAAATTTGCCTGCAAAATCCTTATAATAAATCATACAATACTTGTCCGATTTGCACTTGCGGAATTTTCCGTACCTGTCGAAAAACATTTGCCGGTATCCAGGAGTTATGCGATGAACGACTTGCAGGTAGTCAGGACGCTCCAGGCGTTATACAGGATCGTCGAAGCGGGTGAAAGGGGATACGCTGTTTCGGCTGCCAACGTGAACAACCGGGGTTTGAAAATTTTACTCAGGTCTTTTGCCCAGCAGCGGGCCAGGTTCAAGGGTGAGATCCTGGCTGAAATAAAACGGTTGGGCGGGTTTGCCAAAATCAGGAGCAGCCTGCGCGGGGCCATCCATCGCGGCCGGATCAATATTTTTGCAGCGTTGGCCAATGGGAATGACGAGCGGGAACGGGTGGTTTTGAAGGAAATACTTATCGGGGAAAATGCGGCTTTGAGAACCTATGAAGCAACTTTGCGAAAGGATCTGCCTCCACAGGTGCTCAACCTGCTTGAATTCCAGTATGAAATATTGCTCAAGGTTGTAGAACAGGTCCGCATGTTGAGGGGGCGAGGCCGGAGGCGTATGATCGTGTATCTGTTCGATTCAGCAGCCAATATCGAAGCCGCATTGCAGGAATTGTATTACGCCGGTTTCGACCTGAAAGGAATCCAGAGGATCCCCTTCGGCGATTCTGTCGAAGTTTACGATGGCAGGGGGGCCACGATCCGGGAAACGGTGCTTTCCGGGGCCGTGGGTGGCGCTCTTTGGGGCAGCCTGGTCGGGGCTTTCGCGGGATTTGGGGCGGAAGAAGCCTCCAGCCTGATCCCGTCCGGGATGCTCCCGGATAACGGCCTTTGGGCCTTGGTCGCCCTTTCGGCAATTGGCGGAGGCGCAATGGTCGGGTCGCTCCTGGGATTCGCCCTGGGTTTGGGAATTTCCGAAGAAGACGTTGTCCAATACGGGGAGGGGATGGCAGACGGCCAGGTCTTGTTGTTGACTCTCGTCGAAAATTCAAGGGCAAAAGAGGCCGGATGGATCATGCGGCAGGTCAATTCCCAGGTCTGGGCAAAAACGACTACCATTCCGGTCTGAACTAATTCCCTGAAAACTTGCTTTTCATGGTTCTTCTCCTTGGAAGCCCGCACTTGCCCGAGCACAAGTGCGGGCGAACCATTTAATAGCTTGGACGAATTTTCACGAGAAACCATCCGTCATCGAAAAATGACGTATAATTTGGTCACCATATTCCCACGAAACGGAGGTTCAAACCAAATGGCAAGTGTAACTTACGATCATGTCTTCAAGGAATTCGGCAGCGTAACTGCGGTCAACGACATGAATTTCCAAATCGAGGACAAGGAATTCCTCGTGCTGGTCGGTCCGTCTGGCTGCGGCAAGACCACCGCCCTGCGCCTGCTGGCCGGTCTCGAAGAGATCACCCGCGGTGAGATCAAGATCGGCGACCGGGTCGTCAATGACGTGCCCCCAAAAGACCGTGACATCGCCATGGTCTTTCAATCTTACGCCCTCTATCCCCATCTCTCTGTCTACGATAACATGGCCTTTGGCTTGAAACTCCGCAAGACGCCCAGGGAAGAGATCAAGCGCCGGGTCGGTGAAGCCGCCGATATCCTGGGGATCCAGGACCTGCTCGACCGCAAACCGCGTCAGCTCTCCGGCGGCCAGCGCCAGCGTGTGGCCGTTGGACGGGCGATCGTCCGGGAGCCGAAGGTGTTCCTGTTCGATGAGCCGCTCTCCAACCTCGACGCCAAACTGCGCGTCCAAATGCGGGCCGAGATCAGCAAACTGCACCATCGCTTGCAAACCACGTTCATCTATGTGACCCACGACCAGATCGAGGCCATGACCATGGCCAGCCGCATCGCGGTCATCAACAAGGGCCTGCTCCTGCAACTCGATACCCCCCAGAAACTGTACGATAAACCCGACAACCTGTTCGTAGCCGGCTTTATCGGATCCCCGGCGATGAACTTCTTCCGGGCCAAACTGCGCAAGGCTGACGGCAGGCTCATGGTTGATACCGGCGATTTTGCTGTCGCCATCCCACAATCGCGCACCGAAATGTATCGGAATTACGTTGACCGCGACGTGATCTTCGGTATCCGCCCCGAGGATATCCATGATCCCAACTTCCTGCCGGCCAATATCCATGCCGAGACGATTACCGTCAAAGTAGACGTCACCGAACTGATGGGCAACGAAATCTTCCTCTACCTTGTCAGCGGCCCGAACACCTTCACCGCCCGGGTTGACCCTCGCACCAAATACGCCCTGGGAGATACCGGCCAGATGGCCTTCAACATGGATAACTTCCACCTGTTCGACCCCGAGTCCGAACGCGCGATTCGCTGACACTCATCCCATCGTCCAAGTGTAAACCCCAAGGGGCAGGCCATTGACCTGCCCCTCACCATGCAAGGAGGAATCGCATTGCAAACCAAATATAAGATCCTGCTCATCCGCCATGGACAGAGCCAGTGGAACCTCGAAAACCGTTTCACCGGCTGGACCGATGTCGGCCTGACCGCGAAGGGTGAAACGGAAGCCCGGCAGGGTGGCCAACTGCTCAAGGCCGAGGGCTATACTTTCGACATTGCTTTCACGTCTGTGCTCCGGCGGGCCATCAAAACCCTGTGGATCGTGCTCGAAGAAATGGAACTCGAATGGGTCCCCGTCATCCGCGCCTGGCAGTTGAACGAACGCCATTACGGCAACCTGCAAGGACTGAACAAAGCCGAGATGGCCGAAAAATTCGGCGAAGACCAGGTCAAGGTTTGGCGGCGAAGTTACGACGTCCCGCCCCCGCCGCTCGACCCCGGCGACCCGCGCCACCCGCGCTTCGACCCCCGCTACGCGGACCTCTCACCCGGTGAAATCCCCGCCACCGAATCGCTCAAGTTGACCCTGGAACGGGTCCTCCCCTATTGGCGCAGCGACATCGTCCCGGCCATCAAATCCGGCAAAAGGGTTCTGATCGCTGCCCACGGTAACAGCCTGCGCGCCCTGGTCAAGTATCTCGACGACATCCCCGAAAGCGAGATCACCGAACTCAATATCCCCACCGGCATCCCGCTGGTCTACGAACTCGACGAAGACTTGCGTCCGGTCACGCACTACTACCTCGGCGACCCCGAAGCGGTTGCCAAAGCCGCCGCAGCCGTCGCAAACCAGGGAAAAGCGAAGTAAACGTGTTGCGTGATGCGTAATCCGTAAGGCCTTGTGGGTCGCGCAGTCCCGCAAGGCCTTTCATTTACGCAACACGAACTACTCATTACGCGCCACATATCACAATCCCCCATGACCCTGCCTCCCGATTTCCTCGCCGAACTCCGCAAACACTTCACCGGCGATATCCGCCTCGATCCGGCCAGCCGCATCCTTTACAGCACCGACGCCAGCATCTACCGGATCGAGCCGTTGGGCGTCGTCCTGCCCCGAACCCAGGACGACCTGCAGGCCGCGCTCGAACTGGCCGCCAGGTATGGTGTGCCGGTCCTGCCGCGCGGCTCGGGCTCGTCCCTTGCCGGCCAGGCCATTGGACACGCCCTCATCCTGGGCCTGTCGCGTTACCTCGATAAAATCGTGGAACTCAACCCCGAAGCGCGTACCGCCACCGTCGAGCCGGGCGTCGTTCTCTCGGACCTGAACCGGGCTGCCGCCAAATATGGCCTGACCTTCGGCCCCGACCCTGCTTCCGCTGAACGCGCCACCCTGGGCGGGGTGATCGGCAACAATGCCACCGGCGCCCATTCCATCCTTTACGGCATGACCGCCGACCACCTCGTCTCTGCGGATGTGATCCTGTCAGATGGATCGCTGGCTACGTTTGGAGAGATTAGAGATTGGAAAGTGGAGGGCAGTCAAGGCGACGTTCGATATTCGGAATCCGATGATCGGCTATCGAATATCGTCTCTGCCGCCCTGCACATCCGCGAAAAATACGCCGATGACATCAAAGCCAACTACCCGCGCGTCTGGCGCAACTCAGCCGGCTACCGCCTGAATTACCTGCTGCCCTGGTCGCCCTCCCGCCCTCCGCAGTGGGCCGATGACTGGTCACTGGCCACTGGTTACTATCCCCCCGTTCAACTATCAACTTTGAATCTTGCTCCTCTCCTGGCTGGCTCCGAGGGGACCCTGGCGGTTATCCGCCGCGCCACCCTCAACCTGGTCCCGAAGCCGAACCATACCGTCCTGGCGGTGCTGGCTTACGATTCGGTCATCGCCGCCTGCGAAGACGCGCCGCGTCTGCTGGCATTCGGCCCGTCCGCAGTCGAACTCATCCCGCAAATGCTCATCCGCCTGGCGCGGGACGTGCCCGCCTACGCCCGCCAGATGGATTTCGTGGACGGCGACCCGGCCGCACTGCTGGCGGTCGAGTTCGCCGGTGACGACCTGGAAAAGCTGACAACCCAGGCGCGTTCGATCCGCAATAATCTGCGTGTAATCACCGAGAGAGCTGCCCAGAACCGGGTGTGGAATGTCCGCAAGGTGGGGCTGGGGATCTTCGATTCGCGTCCGGCGGCGGCCCGCCCGGTAGCCTTTATCGAGGATTGCGCCATCCCGGTCGAACGGCTGGGGGAGTTCGTCGGGGAGGTGGAACGCATCCTGGCGGCGCACAACACCTATGCGGCTTTCTACGCCCACGCCTCGGCAGGATGCCTGCACATCCGCGCCCTGCTCGATCTGCGGACGGGGGAGGGCGTCCGTCACCTGCGCTCGATTTCCGAGGCCGTCCTGACGCTGACGCTGCGGCTCGGCGGAGCGATGTCATCGGAACACGGCGACGGGTTGGTCCGCTCGGAGTGGCTGAAGCAGACCTACGGGGAGTCCGTTTTCGGGGCGTTCGAACTGCTCAAGCGCGCTGCGGATCCACAATCCATCTTGAATCCGGGCAAGATCATATCCCCTCCGCCGATGGACGCAAACCTGCGCTACGGGGAAGGCTATCGGGCCGTCCCCTGGACGCCATCCCTGGACTTCACCCGCAACGGCGGGCTGGCTGCCGCCATCGAACAATGCAACGGGCAGGGCGTTTGCAGAAAAAATGTGGGTGTCATGTGCCCCTCCTTCCAGGCCACCCGGGACGAAATGCACTCCACCCGCGGCCGCGCCAACCTGCTGCGGGCCATGATTTCGCACCCCGCATTACGAAACACGCAACATACTGCTGGGGGGGTGGGCAGCACACCGCTCGCAAACCTGGTTACAGAGGCTCTTGATCTTTGCCTTGCCTGTAAGGGCTGCCAGGCCGAATGTCCCAGCGGCGTGGACATGGCGAAACTGAAATACGAATTCCTGCACGAATATCACAAGACCCACCCGCGCAAACTGCGGGATTACCTGTTCGGCTACATCAACCGGCTTGCTCCCCTCGCGGCGCGGGCGAGCGGCATATCGAACCGGGTCATCGGCTCTCCCCTTATAAAAAAACTCCTCAGCCTATCTTCCAATCGTCCCTTTCCCCAATTAGTCGCTACGCACGACACAACACGCAACAGTTCGTCTCGAAGCGCAGCGGAACAGACGCGCCACGCACCACGCATCACTTACCCCGTTTTGTACATCCCCGACGCCTTCACCCGCTACTTCGAGCCGGAGATCGAACACGCCGCCCTGAAAGTGCTGGCCGCCTGCGGCGCGGAAGTCAGGCTGCTTTCCAGCCTCGGCGCCGGGAGGACGCTGATCTCCAAAGGTTTCCTGGATGCTGCGCGTAACCATTTGGGTAAGTTGCTGGATGAAATCAGACATCTCGACCCGGAAGGTGAGTGGCCCATCGTCGGCGTCGAACCCTCCGAGCTTTACACCCTGCGGGACGAACTCCCGGACCTGCTGCCTGGCCGCCGCGCCGAATGCGACTCCCTGGCCCGTCGCGCCTGGACGGTCGAAGAGTTCCTCGTCCGCGCCGATGAAGAGGGTCAGCCTAGAATATTGCGGGTAGCCAATATATTATCTATAAGCCAAAACCAAAGCATTACCAACAAAAAGAAAATTCACCTGCATGGGCACTGCTACCAAAAAGCCCAGCCGCCGCCCAGCGACGGGTACGCCATAGGGCAGGACGCCTCGGCTGAACTGCTTCGCGCCTGCGGTTACGAAGTGGAAATCATCCCGTCCGGTTGCTGCGGTATGGCCGGGGCTTTCGGATACGAAGCCGAGCATTACGACCTCTCGATGAAAGTCGGGGAGTTGGTCCTGTTCCCGTACCTGCGCCAGGCCGAAGGGTCCGTTGCCGCCCCTGGGACATCCTGCCGCAGCCAGATCGCCGACGGGACCGGCATATCCGCCAACCATCCTATAAAACTCATTGCCGACCTCTTACAGAACTGATGCTACAATATCATCCCGAAAAGGAAATCCATGCATCAACTCGTCCCAACCTTTATCCTGCAAAAGATTGATGCCGGGGAGTTTCGAGGAGAATTCAGGGCGGCTGCCATGTTTGCCGACCTCTCAGGCTTTTCGTCCATGGCCGACGCCCTGGGTAAACTTGGGCATCACGGCTCCGAAATGTTGGCCGCCCTGATGCAGGCGGTGTTCGAGCCGCTGGTCAGCAGCGTTTACGCCCAGGGCGGGTTCGTAGTGGGGTTTGCGGGCGATGCGATCACCGCTGTTTTTGTGGATGATGATCCGGTTCCGCCCGGTTTGCGTTGCGTTTCAGCCGCAACCCGAATTCGAAAACACTTTGCCGAGCATACGACATACACGGTTGCCGCCGACAGTTTCAAGATTTCGGTCAAAATTGGATTATCTTACGGAAATGTTCTCTGGGAAATTTTCCGTTCCTTCGACCGGCGCAAGGCCACCTATTGTTTTCGCGGCGAAGCGCTAGAAACGTCCGCGCTGGCCGAACACCGCGCCAGGCCGGGTGAATTGTGGTTGCACGATTCGATTTGCAGACAGGTGGGCGAACTGAGCGGAAGCTGCCAGGACGATTTCTTCAAACTTGGATTTTTCGACAACCTCGCCCCCGAATCACCCCTGCCCAGCCTGCCATCCCAAAACCTTCACGTGGAGGAATTTTTCTCGGAGGCCATCATCAACCTGGCCCATCGCGGCGAGTTCAGGCCGGTGGTCAATGCTTTCATTGACATTTCCCTGGATGTCCAGCAGGGCGACAACCTGGCAACGTTCATCGAGACGGTCTTCTCGCTCCAGGAACTGTATGGTGGTTTCTTCCTCCGGCCAGATTTCGGCGACAAAGGCGCCAACCTGCTCATCTTCTGGGGCGCGCCGGTGGCTTACGAAAACGACATCGAACGCGCCCTCAATTTCCTGCTGGCGCTCCAATCCAGAACCGACATGCCGTTTTCCGCCGGAGTGAGCTACCGTCTGGCTTATTCCGGCTTTATCGGGGCGAGGCATCGGGAAGACTACACCAGTTACGGGTGGGGGATCGCCCTGGCGGCCCGCATGATGAAGTCAGCCCGAAAAGGCGAAATCTGGGTGGATGGCGAGGTCGCCCAGCGCGTGTCGGGCAGTTTCAAATTCAGCGCGCCGGAAGCGCGTGAGTTCAAAGGCTTTGCCACCAAACAAAATGTCTATCTCCTGACAGGCCGTAATGAAGCCTCCGAAGAGGTCTACCACGGCGCATTCGAAGGCCGTTCTCTTGAACTGGAGGCCTTGAGCGATTTTGTTTCACCCTTATGGCAATCCCGGTTTGCGGGGACCATGATCGTCAAAGGCGATCCGGGCGTCGGCAAGAGCCGGCTGATGCACGAGTTCAAGGTTTCGGCTGGCATGTCCGGCCGTAAGGTCCGGTGGGCCTTTTGCCAGGCTGAGGGGATCATCCGCAACCCGCTCAACCCCTTCCGCTATTGGCTGCGGAACCGGTTTACGCTTAATAGTACCAACAGTGACGAGGAAAACCGTCAGCGGTTTTTCCAGCGCATCGAACAGATCGCTGCCGCCGTCACGGACGACGAAGAACTGCGCAAAGAACTGCTTCGCACCCGCTCGTTTATCGGCGCGCTGCTCAACCTGTATTGGGACGGCTCGCTATACAGCCAGTTGGACGCCAAAGAGCGCTACCAGAATACCTTCATAGCCTTGAGCGTCTTGTTGCGCTGCGAAAGTTTACTGCATCCCCTGATCCTGCACCTCGACGATGCCCATTGGGCCGACGATGATACGCGGGATTTTTTGCCTTACCTCGTCCGCACCTTGACCGCCGATGAGAACCGGCGCTACCCGATAGCGATCATTGCTACGGTGCGCCCGGAGGGGGAACCTGTCCTGCCTGCGGACGCGTTCCCGGTCCGCGAATTGGTCCTGGGCGGCCTGGACGAAGCCTCACTCGGCCAAATGTCAAGCAAGACCCTGGGCGGGCCTGTATCCCCAAACCTGGTGGAATTCCTTGGCAAGCGGGCCGAAGGCAACCCGTTCTTCGTCGAACAGGTGCTTCAGTACTTGCTCGAAAACAGCCTCATCAGCCAGCGCAACGGTATTTTCGACGTGGACGAAACCGGCCAGGTGGACCTGCTTTCGACCGACATCCAATCCATCCTGGTCGCCCGCCTCGACCGGTTGACGCGTGAAGTGCGGGAGGTGGTCCAGTCTGCCGCGGTGCTGGGACGCGAGTTCGAGATCCGCCTGCTGGTCGAAATGCTCCATGACCGCGATCTTACGGGGAAGGTGCGCCAGGCCGAGGAGTCGGATATCTGGTTCCCATTGAACGAAATCCGCTACATTTTCAGGCACGCCCTGATGCGCGACGCGGCCTACTCGATGCAATTGCGTTCCCGCCAGCGCCAGCTGCACGGCCTGGCGGTGGACGCGCTGGAAAAGCTCTACGCTGAAGACCTCTCCCCGTATTTTGGCGAACTGGCTTATCACGCCGAGCGCGCCTACCAGATCGAAAAGGCCCGCAAATATCTCGAACTGGCCGGCGATGTGGCCCGCGACCAATACCAGAACGCCCAGGCGTTGGACTATTACAAACATGCGCTGCGTTTTACTCCTGAAAACGAGTTGGAAAAACGCTACCAATTGCATCTCAACCGCGAGAAGATCCTCGCCCACTGGGATCAGCGCGAAGAGCAGGTGCGCGAACTGGAGACCCTGCAAGCCCTGGCCGAAATGATCGGCGACACGGACAGGCTGATCCAGGCCAGGCTGCGGCGGGTCAATTACGTGGGGTACACCGGCGATTATCGCCTCGCCCGGGAACTGGCCGCGGAAGCCCTGCAAATGAGCGCCCGGATCGGGCGGTATGACCTGGTCGGCGAATCCTATTTATTGATGTGCGATGCCCTGTTCCATCAGGGGTCCTTCGGCGAGGCCGTCGAAAACGGCAATGAAGGAGTGGATCTGGCCCGCAGGCATGGGCTGGCTAAAAATGAAGCCCAGTTATTGAATATGATCGGGATGGCCATGCTCGAAACGGAACCCGCCCGCGCTTCGACTTATTTCGAGCAGGCGAGGGGTATTTTCAAGGGCATGGGCGACCTCAGCAACCTGCTGATGCCTGTTAACAACCTGGGCCAACTGGCCGGGATGCGGGCGGATTTCTCGACCGCTCAAAAATATTTCGAAGAGGCCCTGGCCCTTACCCGCGAAATTGGCAACCGCAAAGGCGAATCGGTCTTGTTGAACAACTTGGGCTGGATCGCCGGTTTGCAGGGAGACTATCGCAAGGCGCGGCAGTTTTCCGAGCGCAACCTGTTGGTTTGCCGCGAAGCGGGTGAGCGCTACACCGAGATTTATACCCTGATCAACTTGAGTTCCCATGCCGAGGCCTTGGGCGATTTCGAAGCGGCCATCAAATACGCTGAGCAGGGCCTGGAATTGGCCCGCCAATCTGGTGAGGCCAGCGGGGAGGCCTGGGCGCTGACCTATCTTGGGCATACCCTGTTTGGGATGGCCCAGTTCGAACGCGCCCAGGAGCGGTACCAGGCAGCCATCCACATCCGCCGGGGGCTGGACCAGGGCGTCCTCGAAACGGAACCGGCTGCCGGGTCCGCACGCACCGCCCTGGCTATGGGCGACGAATCCCTCGCCCGGGAAACGGTCAAACGTGTCCTGGCCTTCATCCAAAAAGATTCCAACCTCGAAGGGACAGACCAACCCATCCGGGTTTACTTGAATTGCTACCAGGTGCTGACCGCCCTGGGCGATCCCCAGGCTGCGAATATCCTGGAGCAGGGCTGCCAGATGTTAAATGGACGCGCCGCCGGTATTGCGGACGCGGCGGCGCGGGAAATGTTCCTGGAAGGCGTTTCCTTCCACCGGGAGATCATGTCGGCCTGGCAGGCCAATCACGGCTAACCGGGCTTGATGATCCCGACCCCCGGGTCTCCCTTGTTCAGGCGGATCTTTACTTTTGTGGCGTCTGTCTCGGCGACCTGGGGTGTGACCGGGAAAAGGGCTTGCCCGTCGTGGTAGACGAACGGGTAGAGCGCCCCCGATTTATCGGAAACGTCGTTTTTGTTGAACAAGACCGAATACCACACATTGTTCAGGAACTTGCTGCCCTGCTTGATTTGGAACGTGTTCAGCCAGGTGATGGGCCTGCCGCTGGCGTCGGCATACGGCAGCTTGGCGTCGTCACGCCCGCCCGGCGCGTCCACATTCGTTTCGAGGGCCTCGACGGTGTACGCCTTGGCGTCATCGTCGGTGTCGAACTCCACCCAGATATCGGCCTCGAACCCCTTATCCTTTTTGATCTTGGTGCTCTTACCGACCGGGGCTTCTTTCTTGTTGCTTTTGACAATCTTTCTGTAAGCCATATTCTCTCCTCTCGTCTGCGTGTAATGATATTATATCCAACCACCCCTTGCCGCACAACACCTAATTTAAGGAGAAAGTGGCCGGTTTGGACATTGCCTCCAAAGCATCGCACAGGCCAGTTAAAGTTCACCGCCCGTGCTATACTGAAATTGGCCCCTTCTGCTTTACCTTCGATTGCCTATGGATCCCCTTCACGCCCAACTCTCCCAAATTCTCCCACCCGACCGGGTCAAATCCCGCCTGATAGACCGGATCGCCTACGCCAACGACGCCTCGTACTTCCGGCTCGTGCCGCAGGCAGTGGTTCAGCCGGATTCCATCGCCGAGGTCCGGGCGTTGTTCAGGTTCAGCCAGGAGCAGCGCATCCCGATGACCTTCCGGGCCGCGGGGACGAGTCTCTCCGGCCAGGCGGTGACGGATGGGATTCTGGTTGACATTTCGAAACATTGGGACCGGTATCGTGTGGAAGGCGGCGGATCCCTGCTCCGCGCCCAGCCCGGGATCGTGGGCGGGTTCCTGAACAACGTCCTCAAGCCCTACGGACGGCGGATCGGCCCCGACCCGGCCTCGATTGACGCCTGCATGTTGGGCGGCATCCTCGCCAACAATTCCAGCGGGATGTGCTGCGGCGTGACCGAGAATGCCTACAAAACCGTCCACAGCCTGACCTTCGTCCTGCCGAACGGGTTCACGCTCGATACCGCCGCCCCGGACGCCCATCGCATCTTCGAAAATGAACAGCCGCAGGTTGCCCAGGGGTTGCTCGAACTCCAACGACGGGTCAAGGCCAATACGCAACTCACAACACGCATCACAGAACGCTACCAGATGAAGAACAACAACGGCTACCTGCTCAACGCCTTCACTGACTTCGACAGGCCGCTCGACATCCTCGTCCACCTGCTGATCGGCTCCGAAGGGACACTGGGGTTCATCGCCGAAGCCATCTTGCGCACCCTCCCCGATTTTCCGCACAAATATACCGGGATGCTGTACTTCGAGTCCGTGCAGGAGGCGGCTGCGGCCATTTTCCCGCTGAGAGAGTCGGGGGTGCGGGCGGCGGAAATCATGGACCGGGCCGCGCTCCGGTCAGTGGAATCCAGCCCGGGCGTGTCCCCGCTGCTGCGGGAACTGCCCGGGGGCGCGGCAGCCATCCTGGTCGAGTACCAGGCCGGGGACGCGGAAACGCTCCTCCATTTTCAAAAAGGATCGGCCCGCACGCTCAAATCCCTGAACCTGCTGCACGACCCGGAATTTACGCTCGACCCGGCCCGGCAAGCCGCCCTGTGGAAGCCGCGCAAGGGGATCATCCCCTCGGTCGGGGCGATGCGGCCGCCCGGCACGACCTCGTTGATCGAGGACGTGGCCTTCCCGGTGCCGCGCCTGGCAGATGCGGTCACCGATCTGCAGGCCCTGTTTGCGGCACATGGTTACCCTGAGGGTGTGATCTACGGCCACGCCAAAGACGGCAACCTGCATTTCCAGATCAACCAGTCATTCAACACCCAGGGTGAGATCAGCCGCTTCGACGGTTTCGTGCAGGACCTGGTGCGGGTGGTCAGCGGCAAGTATGACGGGGCGCTCAAGGCCGAGCACGGGACCGGGCGCAACATGGCCCCGTTCGTCGAGACCGAGTGGGGGGCCGAGGCTTACGCCATCATGCGTGACCTGAAGTCGCTGCTCGACCCGGACGGGATGCTCAGCCCCGGCGTGGTCATCAACCCGGACCCGCAGGCCCACGTGGCCCACGTCAAAACGATTGCCGCAGTCTCGCCAATCGTGGACGCCTGTATCGAGTGCGGATTCTGCGAATCGAAGTGCCCCAGCCGCCGCCTGACCCTAACCCCCCGCCAGCGGATCGTCGTCCAGCGCGAGATCGCCCGCTTGAGGGCGTTGCCACGAAGACACGGAGACACGGAGACTCAACTACTCTCTGCTCTCCAATCATCTTATCTCTACGACGGCCTCGACACCTGCGCGGTGGACGGATTGTGCGCCAGCGCCTGCCCGGTCTCGATCAACACCGGCGAGTTGACCAAGCAGTTGCGGGCGGAAAAAGTAAAAAGTGAAAAGTTGGCGGGCTGGGTTGCCGATAATTTCGCGCTGGTCGAGAAATCGCTGGGTTGGGGTGTGCGTTTAGGGCATTGGCTGGAACCTGGCAGGCGCGGAGTCAAAAGTCTCCAGCCTTTTGGAAGCCAACGACAGGAGTCCTTGGACTCCGGTATGAAAGAGAGGGAGAAAAAGCCGTTCCTGGCTGCGGCGGCAGAAGCGGCAGAGAAAGTCACCGGCGCGACCCTGCCAAAATGGAACCGTTCAATTCCCCGTGTGCCGAGAAAAATAAGCGGAATTCACGAAATCCGCGCCCAAAAAGACTTTGTCTACTTCCCCTCCTGCATTTCCCGGCAGCTTGGCGCGCCTCCGTCGCCGGATACTGGTCACTGGTCGCTTGCTGAAACCCTGGTAAAGGTAGCCGAACGGGCCGGTGTGAGTTTGGAAATCCCCGATGATGTCACCGGGGTCTGCTGCGGGATGTCGTTCTCATCCAAAGGTTACGCCGAAACCTACAAAGCCACCTTGCATGAGACCCTCACCAAATTTTGGGAATGGAGCGAGGGCGGCAAAACCCCCATCGTGATAGACACCACCTCCTGCGCCCACAGCCTGCGGACTTGTTCGGATTCTCTTTCTCCTGACGATCTGGCGATTTACAAACGAATGGTCATCCTCGACAGCCTCGAATTCATCCACGACACGCTCCTGCCCCGGCTGGACCTCCATCCCGTGGACGAGGACGTGGTCCTCCACCCAAACTGTTCGGCCCGCCGGCTGGGATTGGACGGGGCGATGCTGGCGATTGCGAAGCGGTGCGCCCGCTCGGCGACCGTCCCGCTCGAACTAGGCTGCTGCGCCTTCGCCGGGGACCGCGGCCTGCTCCACCCCGAATTGACCGCCTCGGCGGCTGAAAAGGAATCCGCCGAAGTGCTGTCAGGCGACTACGGCGGCTATTACTCGTCGAACATCCCTTGCGAGATGGGCATGTCCGAAGCGACGGGGAAGGAGTACGTGGGGATCGTGTACCTGGTGGAAAGGGCCAGCCGGCCATAAACATTAGTCTGCAATTCCGCAAGCCAAAGCGGGCTAAACAAAGCGGGCTAAACAAAGCGGGCTAAACAAAGCGGACTAAACAAAGCGGACTAAAGTCCGCACTCCTGAACAAAGACCGTGATTTACTGAATTTCAGATCAACCTGCCCGCCTTTTACGCGTCCGTAAAACGAGGAAGACCCCGGCAAACACGAGCGCTACTCCCAGGCCGGCCAGGGCGCGCACCATCAGGAACTCGATGCTGACCGGCTGCGCTTCGAAGCTCAAGAAGGCGGCCCGGTCTATGGCAGCGCCGTCCGGGGCCAGGGCGGTGACGTCCACTTCGATGCCGTAGAGTCCGCTGGAGCGGGGTGTGATTTCCAGCGTGGCCGAATTCCCGGTTATTGGCATATCCAAAGTCTCTGCGCTCCCGTCTGGGTGGCGGAGGATGGCCTGGGCCGATGCGAGGCTTACCGGCGCGCCCTCGAGGGTCAGGCCGGCTGATACGGTGACTTTTTCGTTGACGCGCGGAACGGTCAGGCTGGTGTTCGCGGAAAGTTTCGCGCCGCCGTCGAAGTTGGCGCTCAAGGCGTAGTCTGTGCCGGCGGGCGGGGTTTCGGGCGTGGTCAGCAGCGTGACGACCCAAAATCCCGGCTTGGGCTGCTTGAAGCCGTAGCCGAGATACACCATCGTGGACGGGTCGTCCACTTTGATCAGGCCGTTCTTTTCGGGGTCGAGGGTGATCTCGTTGCCGCTGGCTCCGGTGACGCGGACTTCGAGCGAGCGGGAGGTATCATAGAGAGAGAAGTTGGCCACGGTCACGTTGGGATCAATCGCAATCGTCACCGTGCCGGTCTCTCCGGGGTCGAGATGCCCGGTGTAAACTTTCGTGAATTGCAGTTCGAGCGGCGCGACCGACCCGGCGGGTGGGTCTGCTGCGACCTCGAATTCCCCCGGTGGGGTTTCCAGCAGCGGCGTGACGAATTGCTCGAAGACTTCAGGCGCAGTGTTCAGTTCGGTGTGCAGCAGGGAGATTTCCTCGACCGGCATCGGGATGGCTTTGACGCTGTCTACGGTGACGACCAGATCGGAGGGGACAGGCGTGCAGGGCGAGGCGACCGTATCTTGCAGTTTGGTCCCGGCCAGGGCATGGAACGGCACTCCCTGGCGGCGGACGACTTGCTGGTTGAAGACGCCGACCATATAGGCCGGCTGGATTTCGAGTGTGGCCGGGAGCAGCAATCCCAGCGAGGCGGGCAGGCTGGCGCAGGCCGACCCTGCCATGGGCGTGCCCAGGATGATGAGTTGGGCCACGTTATCGGTGGTCATCACCCGATCGAGGTAATAGCGCGAGATCATCCCGCCCATGCTGTGGACCAGCAGGTCTACTTTTTGAGCGCCGGTGGCCTGCTGCACGTTGGCGATGTAGTCGCCTAAAATGGCGGCGTTCCCGGCGATGGTATTCGTGCGGGCAGCAGGATTGGACAGGCTGCCGGTGTTCATCACTCCCTCCACCTGCCCGTCGCCGACGGCGTAACCGCGCAGGCCCAATTCGGCCAGATACCCCTGCGGGCCGAGATAGGCGTCCCAGGTGTGGAAGTCGGCGTTGAAGCCGTGCGCCATCACCACCGGCCGCGGCGCAATGGACAGGCTGAGACTCCCTGCGACTGGCTGGCCGCCGATTTGGGCGTTGAGGCTGCGCCTGGGCTGCTGGGTCCCGTCCGCAGACCAGAACCAGCCCAAGGCCCAGAACGCTTCGCTCTGGCAGGTGTTTCCGCCGGACGGGATGCGGCACTCGGCCACGGGCGACTCCGCACCGTCGAGCAGGAAGTCCACCTGCATTTCAGTATCGAAGGATGAATCGAGTTGGATGCCCAGGCTGACGCGGTCCCCGTCGGTCAGCGAGGTGATGGAGACTCCGCTTTTGTCCCGGACAATGAGCTGCGCCCCCGCACCCTGGGCGCGGACTCCTCCCAGGCCCAGGATGAACATCGAGTCAAAGATCAACAACGAAAAAATAACCCGTCGCATGGCTGCCTCCCGTGTCACATTTTGAGTACGAATTAGGAGTGATTTTATCCTATTTTTATGGAAACCGGCAGAGGGGCGGGCCGTTCTTTGTCTTTTTCAGCCCAGGCCGGGTAAAATCGAAGGTGATTGCGCCCGCGGGCGCGACGCACCCTCCGGGCAGGTACAATCGAAGTAATGCGAATCAAAAAAGGAGGCTGAGATGAAAATCCGCCCAACCAAAGGTTTGACTTTCGACGACGTGCTGCTGATCCCGCGCCGCTCGCCGATCTCTTCGCGCAAGGCAGTGGATACCTCCACCCGCCTGACGTGCGGCATCCGGCTCAACATTCCGGTCATCAGCGCCAACATGGACACTGTTACCGAAGCGCCGATGGCGATTGCCATGGCCCGGGCCGGGGGCATTGGCATCCTGCACCGTTTCATGACCATCGAGCAGCAGGCCCGCCAGGTGAAGCGGGTCAAACGCGCCCAGGGCTTCATGGTCGAGACGCCTTATTTCATTTCTGTGGAGGCGACCCTGGCCGAGGCCCGCCGGATGATGGACACCCTGCACGTCGGCGGGTTGATCGTAGTGGATAACGACAAGAACCTGACCGGGATGCTGACCAACCGGGACGTGCAGATCGCCCCGGATTCGGTCAAATGGGTGCGGGAGGCGATGACCGAACGCTCGAAATTGATCACCGCCGGACCGGCGATCACGCCCGAAGAGGCCCAGGATTTGCTGTACTACAACCGGATCGAAAAACTGCCCATCCTCGATTCGAACGGGACCCTGGTCGGGTTGGTCACGGCCCGGGACGTGATCAAACCCCTCAAGTTCCCCCACGCGGCCCAGGACGAGCGCGGCCGGCTGCGGGTGGGCGCGGCCATCGGCGTGAC
>DIDQ01000158.1 GCA_002418215.1 Anaerolineales bacterium UBA5796 | reverse complement strand
CGCCGGCGTGGAACACATCATCTACCTGGGCGGGCTGGCCGACCCGCGAACCGTCATCGCCCCGCACCTGCGCTCCCGGATCGAGACCGGCGACGAACTGCGCCGCGGCCCCGTCCCGGTGACGGAGTTCCGGGCGGGGGTGATCGTCGGCCCCGGCAGCATCTCGTTCGAGATGATCCGCTTCCTGACCGAGCTGATGCCGGTGCTGGTCGGGCCGCCCTGGCTGGAGAACCTGTCCCAGCCCATCGCGACCGAAGACGTGATCGGCTACCTGCTGGCTGCCCTGGATACCCCGGCCTGCCGCGGCGGGACCTACGAGATCGGCGGGGCCGAGAAAATGCCCTACGTCGAAGCCATGCTGCGCTACGCCCGCCACCGCGGGCTGAAGCGCAGTTTCATTCCCCTTCCGGGTATCCCCGTGCGGCTGATGGCTTTCATCGCCGAAAAGGTCACACCCGTCCCGGCCTCGATTGCCCACCCGCTGATCGAGGGCCTGGGCAGCCACAGCCACGTGCGCCAGGAGTCGGTGCGGGAGGTCTTCCCGCGCATCCAGCCTTTGGACTACGAGACCAGCCTGGTCCGCTCGCTGGCGCAACTCTCGCCGGAGTTCGTCGAGCCGGTCTGGCTGGACGATGGACAGGAGGCCGTGCGCCTCCGCCACGAGGGCTTCTTTATTGATTATCGCAGCCGGGCCGTCCCTGCCGGAGCGGGGGAAGTCTTCACCGCACTGACGGGCCTTGCCGGAACCTTGAAGGGTTATCGCACCGAAACCGCCGAGCAAGACAATCTGCTGCGCCTCGTCTCCACCCGCAGGCTCCCCGGCCGGTGCTGGATCGAGTGGCGCGTCCGCCCGCTAAACGGGAGCACGCGCCTGTCCCAGACCGCTTTCTTCGCCCCGAAGGGCCTGCCGGGATTTCTGTGCGCCTGGCTGTGGGGGGCGATTGAGAGGATAGGTTTTCAGAGAATGATAAAGTCTATTCGTAAACAGAGCGCTTTAGTCGAAAATTAGTCGAATCTTAGTCGAATCGGATCGGATTCTTGCTTGACGCCCGCCCGCCCTGCGCGTATAATCCCTTCAACATAGCTCCGGGAGGAGTAAGCGACTGGCAAGGCTGATAGAGACGGGGGCCGCAGGTCGAACGGGACCCAGGCTGGAAGCCCCCACAGTACCCCAGCGCCGAATGTCGCCCGGAAAGATTGCCGAAGAAAGGCCAGTGACCAAGTAGAACGGCACGGGAAGCCCGTTACAGCGAAATCCTGATGATGGTCGGGATGAGTGCGCTGAAAAAGCCATAGCTTTGCGTTTGGAAATCAGCGAATTGAGGTGGTACCGCGGAGCGCCCGCTTCGTCCTCACGATGGACGGAGCGTTTTGTTTTAACGGGTCTACCGTTTTTAACGGGAAAACCTTTTGAAACACGAAGGAACACGGAGGTAACGAAGGAAAAACACGTGCGGCACTGCGCCTTTTCTCCCTTTGAGAGCCTTTGTGCCCTTTGTGTTGAGGCTCTCTCCCGCCCAATACGGGAGAGCCGGTAACTGCACAGGCTTGCAGGTTTTTCGCCTGACTCGGCGGGCTGCCCTTACAGGGGGCTTCGCACAAGCCCTGCCTCAGTATGAACAGCCCTTCGGGCTGCTGAAAAGTCGGCCTTTGGCCGACTTCCATGAACTGAGGCAGGGATTTATCCCGCCGGAACATGCCGGGAGGCCAGACGGCTGAACAGTTACGAGAGCCGCTTTAACTTGCAGGAGGTCCCATGAGCGACAGACAGGATTTCTTCGAACGCTCGGAAGAGATGATGCGCTTCTACCGGGAAGGCCGTTATCCCGAGGCGTTGGCCGTCGTCGAGCGCCTGGCAGGCGAATTCCCCGCTGAAGCGCCGACCACCTCCTTCTGGCGCATCTGCCTGCTCAGCGTCGCCGGGCGGACCGAAGCGGCCCTGGTTTTCATGCGGCAGGCAATGGACGAAGGTCACTGGTGGTCCGAGCGGCAACTGCGCGCCGACAGCGACCTGGCCGGGTTACAGGGCCAGCCCGATTTCGAAGCGATGGTTGCCCAGTGCAACGAACGCTGGACCGCGGCCCAGGCGGACTCGAAGCCGGGGCTGTTCGTGTCCGAACCCAAACCGGGACCGGCTGGCCGGGTCCCGCTTCTGATCGCCCTCCACGCCCGCGGCTCCAGCCCGGAGCGCGATCTGAACAACTGGCTCCCGATCACTCAAAATGGCTGGCTGCTGGCGATGCCCCAATCTTCGCAGTTAGGGTCGCCCAACTCTTACGTCTGGGATGACGCCGACAAAACCGAAGCGGAAATCGCGGCCCATTTTTCCCGTCTGGCCGCGCAATACCCGCTGGATGCCAATCGAATAATCCTGGCCGGGCTTTCGCAAGGCGCGGCGCGTGCGGTCCAGTTGGCCTTGAAACAGATTGTCCCTGCCCGCGGCTTTTTGGCCGTCGTTCCCGGGAACATCTTGATGGACGATCTGGAAATGCTGGCCCGATCCGCCGCAGGCAAAGTGCGAGGCTACCTGGTCGCCGGAGGCAAAGACCCCCGCTACGAAGTTTTCCAGCAGGCGCACGCCATCCTCAACCGGAACGGGGTTGCCTGTGAGATCGAAGATCACCCGGAGATGGGACACGAGTTCCCGCCGGATTTCGAACAATCCATTTCCAGAGCCATGGAATTTATTCTCAAGGAGTAAGCAATGGAAATCAAGAAAGTCATCCAATCGCAATACCTGGCTGCGATGGAGATGCTCAAGCAGGCTATTGTCGCCTGTCCCGAGTCGGTTTGGGACGACCCTGTTGACAACTTCCGCTTTTGGGATATCGCCTATCACACCCTTTTCTTTGTGCATCTTTACTTGCAGGATGTGGAAGCCGACTTTGTCCCCTGGGAAAAACACCAGGATGAAGATGCCGAGCGCACGCCTTACACCAAGGATGAAATTCTCGTCTATGTTGGCAATGTCCAGGAGATGGTGACGCAACGCGTCCCGGCCCTGGACCTCGAAGCGGAATCCGGGTTTTACTGGCTGCCGTTCAACAAGCTGGAACTCCAGTTTTACAACATCCGCCATATCCAGCAACATGCCGGTGAACTGTACGAACGGCTAGGCAACCGTATTCAAGCTGAACTTCATTGGGTTGGCAAACAGCCATAACCCAGGATAAGAATTCATCGCACGAGGAGTAATAACCATTATGGACACGCACGAATTACCCAAAGCCTACGATTTCAAATCCACCGAGCAGCGCATTTATGCCATGTGGGAGGCGGGCGGCTATTTCAAGCCGTCGAATGACCCCAACCAGCCGGGACACGACCCCTCGAAAAAGCCGTTCGTCATCTCCATCCCGCCGCCGAACGTGACCGGCGAACTGCATCTCGGCCACGCCATGTTCGTCAGCATGGAAGACCTGATGATCCGCTACCACCGCATGAAGGGCATCCCGACCCTGTGGGTGCCGGGGACGGACCACGCCGGGATCGCCACCCAGTTGCAGGTGGAAAAGATGCTTCGCAAGGAAGGCACCTCGCGTGAGGAAGTTGGCCGCGAGGAGTTCCTGCGCCGCACCTGGGAATGGAAGCGCAAGTACGGCGGCGTCATCACCAACCAGATCCGCCGCCTGGGTGCCTCCTGCGACTGGGAGCGGGAACGCTTCACCCTGGACGAGGGGCTGTCGCGCGCGGTGCGGGAGGCGTTCGTCACCCTCTACGAAAAAGGACTCATCTACCGCGGCCCGCGCCTGATCAACTGGTCGCCGGGGCTGAAGACCGCCGTCTCGGACCTGGAAGTAGAGTACAGCGAAGAAGACGTGAAGCTGTACTACTTCAAATATATGATCAAACCCGATGGTAGGGGCGGGTCTGAGACCAGCTCTTACGAATATATCCCTGTGGCAACCGTCCGCCCGGAGACGATCCTGGGCGATACGGCCGTGGCCGTGCATCCCGACGACGAGCGTTACCGCAAGTTCATCGGCAGGACGGCCATCGTACCCATCCTCGGGCGCGAGATTCCCGTGATCGCGGACGAATACGTCAGCCGCGAGTTCGGCACCGGGGCGCTGAAGATCACCCCCGGCCACGACCCGAACGACTACGCCATCGGTGAGAAGCACGGCCTGGCGATCATCTCGGTCCTGGATAAGGAAGCGAAGATCAACGAAAACGGCGGCCCGTACCAGGGTCAGGACCGCTTCGAGTGCCGCGAAAAACTGTGGGCCGACATGGAATCCGCCGGGCTGACGATCAAGGTCGAGCCGTACCGCACCCAGATCCCGCGCTCGCAGCGCGGCGGCGAAGTGGTCGAGCCGATGGTGTCCACCCAGTGGTTCGTGCGCATCGCCCCGCTGGCCGAAAAGGCCCTCAAAGCCGTCCAGAACGGCAACATCCGCATCATCCCGGCCCATTTCGAGAAGGTCTACTACAACTGGCTCGAAAACATCGAGGATTGGTGCATCAGCCGCCAATTGTGGTGGGGACACCGCATCCCGGTCTGGTACTGCGCCGAATGCGGCGGGCAGACCGTGGCCCGCGAAGACTCGACCGCCTGCGCCCACTGCGGCTCGGCGAAGCTCGAACAGGACCCGGACGTGCTGGATACCTGGTTCTCGTCGGGGCTGTGGCCGTTCTCGACCCTCGGCTGGCCGGACGAGACGCCCGACCTGAGCTACTTCTACCCGACCTCCTACATGGAGACCGGCTACGACATCCTGTTCTTCTGGGTGGCGCGGATGATCATGGCCGGGCTGGAGTTCACCGAGGAAGTGCCCTTCCACACCGTCTACCTGCACGGCCTGATCCGGGATGAGCACGGCAAGAAGATGAGCAAATCCTACGGCAACGTGATTGACCCGCTGCCGGTCATGGACGAACTCGGCACCGACGCCCTGCGCTTCACCCTGCTGGTCGGCTCGACGCCGGGCAACGACATGAGCCTGAGCCTGAAGAAGGTGGAGGCCAACCGCAACTTTGCCAACAAGATCTGGAACGCGGGGAGGTTCGTGATCTCGGCCATCACGTCATTATCGGACGGCGGGCCGAAGACCGTGGACGATGAAAACCCCGCCACGTATGGTCAAAGCTGGACCCTGGCCGATTCCTGGATTTGGGCCAAACTGCAAGAGTTGATCCGCAACGCCGAGCGCCTGTTCCAGAACTTCCAGTACGGCGAGGCCGGGCGGCAGGTCTACGACTTCTTCTGGTCCGATTTTGCGGACTGGTACGTGGAGATCGCCAAAGGACAACTGGCGGAGGGCGGGACCCGGGCTTACATCACCGCCCGGACGCTGGCCCGCGTCCTCGACCTGTCCCTGCGCCTGCTGCATCCCTTCACCCCCTTCGTGACCGAGGAACTGTGGGGCCATCTGCGCCGCGCCCTGCAAGACTCCCCGCTGGCCGACCTGCCCCGCGACTGGCCGGACGCCCTCATCATCGCCCGCTGGCCGGAGCCGCGTCCCGAAGCCGAATGGGAAGCCGGGAAACTGGCCGATTTCACCCTGATCCAGGACATCGTGCGCGCCGTCCGCAACCTGCGGGCCGAGAAGAACGTGGCCCCGTCAAAGCGCATCCCCGCCATGATTGCCTGCGGCGCTAAAACCGGTCTGCTCAAAGAGCAATCCACCACAATTGCCGCGCTGGCCGGTTTAGACTATGCTCTACTCTCCATTCTCGACTCTCTCCAATCCAAACCTGACGGCAGCATCGCCCTGGTGGTCGGCCCGGTCGAAGTCCACCTGCCCCTGGCCGGGATGGTGGACCTGGCCGGGGAGCGCGCCCGCCTGCAAAAGGACCTGGCCGAGACCGAGAGCCAGATCGCCCGGCTGGAGAAACTCCTGGCGAGCGATTTCGCCAACAAAGCCCCCGCGCCGGTCGTCCAGAAGGAGCGCGAGAAACTGTCCGCTTTCAGGGAGACGGCGGAGAAGATCAGGGCGCAGTTGGGTTGATATTTGCCCGAAGTGCGTCGCACCTTTCCCAACAGGCCTATTCGAAGCGAATGAGAATCCCGTAAACGAAAACGCCAAGGGTCAGGTGCGACGCACTCGCGTTATCCACTTTTACATTACAAAATCACCTAAACACAAGACATTTGTCATTTGACAGGCTCCGCAGGATGGATAAACTTAAGTTCGCAAAATCACAAAGGAGAAATGACTATGGCAATGAAAATCCAAGACGACTGCATTTCCTGCGGCGCGTGCGTCCCGGAATGCCCCACCGAATCCATCAGCGAAGGCGACACCATCTACCTCATCAACGCCGATACCTGTGTCGAGTGCGTCGGTCACCATGACTCGCCCGCCTGCGTCGCGGTCTGCCCTGTCGAGTGCATCGTCAAGGCATAATGTTATAATACCTACAACTGAATAAAAACCTTCGGGGCAGGGTGACACTTGTGACCACAAGTGAATTCCCGATCGGTGGTACAGCCCACGAGTGCCGAGCGGTGGTCGAGTAGCAAAGCGTATCGAGACCACGCATAGAAGCACATGATCCGGTGGAACTCCGGAGCCGACGGTTATAGTCCGGATAAAAGAAGGTGATAGACTGGCCGATTCGCACGGTTTGGCCTGTTTTGACGCCCCGGAAACGATCCTGTTTTCGGGGTTTTTCTCAAGCGGTTCGAACCCGGACCCGTGGCCTGCCTCCCTGCCCCGCAGTTAATTCTCTGCGAGGCATTTTCATTTGCCGAGTCAAACGTCGGGAGACGTTTGACGAAAGTCAGGAGACTTTCGACTACTGTGTGAACCAATGGACATCAACTCTGTCAAAAAACTCCCGCGCGCCATCCAGGAATCCCGCCGCTGGCTGGGACTGGCCTCCCTGCTCCTCGGGCTGGCCGCCTGGTGGGCCGCGGCCCGCTTCGGCGGATTGCCGTCCTTCATCCTGCCTTCCCCCTGGCAGGTGTGGACGCGTTTCCTGCGCGCCCTGTCGGACGGGAGTCTGCTCGTTCATAGCGGCGTGACGCTGCTGGAGGTGGTGCTTGGGCTGCTGGGCGGGGCGTTGTTCGCCACCGTGACCGGTTACCTGGTAGCCAAGTCGCGCACGCTGGAACGGGTCTTGTCGCCCTACCTGGTCGCCTCGCAGGCCGTCCCGTTGGTGGCGATTGCCCCGCTGCTGGTGATCTGGTTCGGGCCGGGGATGGCCTCGAAGGTGCTGATCTGCGCCCTGATTGTCTTCTTCCCCGTATTGGTCAACACCGTTGTCGGGGTGAGGGCCGTCCCGGCTGCGCTGCACGACCTGATGCGCTCCCTGCGCGCCACCCGGATGCAGATCCTGCTCAAACTAGAAATCCCGGCCGCGCTGCCGGTCTTCCTGGGCGGGCTGCGGATCGGGGCGACGCTCTCGGTCATCGGCGCGGTGGTGGGCGAACTGGTCGGCGCGGATATGGGACTGGGCTTCCTCGTCAACGTGGGGCGCGGCCAGTACGATACCGCCCTGGTCTTCGTGGCGGTGTTCACGTTGATTGTTTTGGCCCTGGTCTTGTATGGGTTAGTGGCCTGGGCAGAGAGACGATTGCTCAAATGGCAAGGCACGTAAAGCGACATTAATGTCGCCTTACGCTAAACCTTTGATTTACAACACAAAACAGGAGATTTTATGTTCAAGAAATTCGTTTTGATCACGCTCGGGCTGGCGCTCGGCCTTTCGGCCTGCGGCCCGCAAGGGGTCCCGGACGCACCGCTGGCAAAGGTCAAACTCCCGCTGGGCTACATCCCCAACATCCAGTTTGCCCCGCTGTACGTCGCCGTCGAGAAGGGATATTTCGCCGAGGCAGGCGTCGAGGTCGAGTTCGATTATTCGTTCGAGACCGACGCGGTCGCCCTGGTCGGTGCGGATGAGTTGCAGTTCGCGGTCGTTTCGGGCGAACAGGTGCTGCTGGCCCGCGCCCAGGGATTGCCGGTGGTTTACGTGGCGGCCTGGTACCAGCAGTACCCGGTGGCGGTGGTCTCGAAGGCCGCCGAGGGGATCGCCACGCCCGCCGACCTGAAGGGCAAGAAGATCGGCCTGCCGGGGTTGTTCGGGGCCAATTACATCGGGCTGGAGGCGCTGCTCTTCTCCGCCGGGCTGACCGACGCCGATGTGACCCTCGACTCGATTGGCTTCAACCAGGTCGAGGCGCTGGCAACCGACCAGGAGCAGGCCGTTTCGGTCTACGCCGCCAACGAGCCGGTGCAGTTGCGGGCGCAGGGCTTCGACCTGAACGAGATGCGCGTGGCCGATTACGTCCAGTTGGCCTCCAACGGGCTGATCACCAATGAGAAAACCAGCGTCGAAAATCCTGATCTGGTGCGGCGCATGGCGGAGGCCATTTTGAAAGGGCTGGCCGACACCATCGCCGACCCCGACGAAGCCTTCGAACTGAGCCGGACGCACATCCCCAACCTGGCCGAACTGGACGAAACGGTCCAGAAACAGGTGCTGGCCCGCTCCATCGAGTTGTGGCAGGCCGAGCGCCTGGGCTACTCGGACATGCAGGCCTGGGAGAACATGCAGGATACCCTGCTCAAAATGGGCTTGCTGTCCGCGCCGCTGGAACTCGACCGGGCGTTTACGAACGAATTCGTTCCTTGATGAATTTCACGGAACACGCAACACGTGGCAAGTGGGGCATGTTGCGTGTCCCGTAACGGATGATTGATGACCAAGACCCCCATCCTCACCGTCTCCAACCTGACCGCCATCTTCCCCGACAACAACGGCGGCCTGCACGCGCTGGACCGGATCGCCTTCGAGGTCCATCCGCGTGAGTTCGTCTGTGTGCTGGGGCCGTCGGGCAGCGGCAAAAGCACCCTGCTGCGCATCCTGGCGGGGCTGCTGCCGCCCACCGCCGGGCAGTGCGCCTTCAGCGGCGGCGAAAACCCCCGGATCGGGATGGTCTTCCAGCAGGCCAACCTGATGCCCTGGCGCTCGGTGATCGAGAACCTGACCCTGCCGCTCGAACTGGCCGGGATGGAGACCGACGCGGCCCGCGTCAAGGCCCGGGAGTTGATCGAACTGGTGGGATTGGGGGGATTCGAGGAAAACTGGCCGCGTGACCTCTCCGGCGGGATGGCCCAGCGGGTGGCGATTGCCCGGGCCCTCATCCATGACCCCGACCTGCTCCTGCTCGATGAGCCGTTCGGCTCGCTCGACGCGTTAACCCGCGAACGCATGTGGACGGAACTCTCCCGCATCTGGCAGCGGCGGCAGAAGACCGTGTTGATGGTCACCCATTCCATCTCGGAGGCGTTGTTCCTGGCCGACCGCGTCCTGGTGCTGACCCAGCGTCCCGGCAGGGTGAAGCTCGATTTGGCGGTGGACCTGCCCCGCCCGCGCAACGACGAGATGCGCTACACCCCCGAGTTCGGCCAACTGGCCCGGCGGTTGAAAGAGGCGATTGGTTGAAATCAGTGGGGATATACACCGCAGAGCGCAGTGGGGTTCCAGCCAGAAAACGAAAGGGCTAAACCTGACAGATGCCGGGTGTATACTCAGCGTATGCTCAACAGACTCAAAGACACGCTGATCGGCCCTCCCCTCCCCACCCAACAACTCGGTGAAAAGAAACTGAACAAGGTCCGCGCCCTGGCGGCCTTCTCGCCGGACGCGCTCTCGTCCATCGCCTACGCCAACCAGGAAATCTACCTGGGACTGGTCGTGGCCGGCAGCGCCGGGCTGGCCCTGGCCTGGCCGGTGGGGCTGGCGATCACCGGTTTGCTGGTCGTCGTGGCGCTCTCGTACTACCAGACCATCCACGGCTACCCCTCCGGCGGCGGGTCTTACGTGGTCGCCCGCGAGAACCTGGGCACACTGCCGGGACTGGCCGCCGGCGCGGCCCTGTTGATCGGCTACCTGCTGACCGCGGCCGTCAGCCTGACCGCGGGCGTCGAAGCCATCGCCTCGGCCATCCCTGCCCTCTGGCCGTACCGGGTTCTGATCGCCCTGGTCCTGCTGGCCTTGATGACCCTGGCCAACCTGCGCGGCCTGCGCGAGACCGGCACGCTGATGTCCATCCCGGTCTACCTGTTCCTGTTCGTCTACCTGCCCATGCTGGGGTATGGATTGTTCCGGCTGCTTTCGGGCGGCGCGGTCCCCTGGGAAACGGGAGCAGGCGCGGCGTCCCAGCCCGTGACCCTGTACCTGGTCCTGCATACCTTTTCGGCCGGCTGCACCGCCTTGACCGGGATCGAGGCCATCAGCAACGGCGTCCCCGCTTTCCAGCACCCTGAATCGAAGAATGCGGGCCGGACCCTGATCGTGATGGCCGCCCTGATGAGCCTCCTCTTTGTCGGCAGCATCGGCCTGACCCAGTTCCTGGGCGTGACCGCGGGCGAACAGGAAACCATCCTGTCTGCGCTGGCGCGTCGCCTGGTCGGCAACGGGGCGGTCTATTACCTGATCCAGGTTTCCACGATGCTGATCCTGGCTGTGGCGGCCAACACCAGTTTTGCCGGGTTCCCGCGCCTGGCGGCCATCCTCGCCAAAGACGGGTTCCTCCCCCGCCAGTTGACCGGGCTGGGCGACCGGCTGGTGTTTGCCAATGGGATCATTTCGCTGGCTGTGGCGACGGGGATCTTGATCGTGTTCTTCCAGGGCGACAGCCACGCCCTGGTGCCGCTCTTCGCGGTGGGCGTGTTCCTGGCCTTCACCCTCTCGCAGACCGGGATGGTGCTCCACTGGCTGCGACAGCGTGGCCGGAACTGGACGATGAAAGCCCTGTTGAACGGGCTGGGCGCTTTGGCAACCGCGGTGACGGTGCTCGTGATCGGCGTTTCCAAATTCGTCGAAGGGGCCTGGATCACGGTCTTCCTGATCCCGCTGCTGATCACCCTGTTCTATCGCATCCGCGCCCACTACCGGGAGGTCGCCAGGGAACTTTCCCTGCATGGGCTTCCGCCCTCGCTCAAGCCGTCGCCTCCGCAGCGGGTTGCGATCCCCGTTTCGGGCGTCCATCGCGGCATCGTGGACGCGGTCAATTTTGCGCGGGCCATTTCCAGCGACGTGACCGGCGTCTACGTGGAACTGGAGCCGGGACAGGCCGAAGCGGTGCGCCAGCGTTGGGCACAGCTCTGGCCGGACGTCCCCCTGGCTGTGGTGGAGTCACCCTACCGCTCGATCATCGGCCCCCTGATTGATTTCCTGGATGACCTGGATACGAAGCATAATGACGGGCAACTGACTGCCCTGATCCTGCCGGAGTTCGTCCCGGCCAGGTGGTGGCAGGCGCTGCTCCACAACCAGACCGCCTGGCTGCTCAAGGCCGCCCTGCTCTACCGCCGCCGCAACCGGGGCTACCAGCGCGTGATCATTGACATCCCTTATCACCTGAAACGATGAACGGAGTTATAGGACTTTATCTGAAATAACATCCGAACACCGTCCCGAAGGTTTTTTCGACCAGATTGCGTCCCCGGCTGCAACCTTCGGGACGTTTTGCCGGTTACCGGTAAAACCTACTTCGCTACCAGCGCATCCAATAATTTCTGCGTGGAAGAGGCAATTTCGGCAATGGCCGCATCGAAGGCGGACTGGTTGGCTCGCGACGGTTTACGGTATCCGCTCACCTTGCGGACGTACTGCAAAGCGGCCTCGGCGATTTCCTGTTCAGTGGCCTCCCGATCTGGCAGGCGCAGGGGTTTGATACTTCTGCACATGGTTACTCCTAACTCGGACAAGCCGAAACCAAAAAAGATTCAACCACAAAGGGTCACGAAGGAACACAAAGGAAAACCGGCTCTTCAGGTTTAAGTGGGGTGAAAACCCGCTTTACCACCGAGCACACGGAGAGCACGGAGATTTTAAATGCTTTTCTCTGTTGACTCTGTGATCTCTGTGGAGAAAAAATGGGCGACCCCATAAAATATCAAAGAGCCAAAATCTTT
>DIDQ01000120.1 GCA_002418215.1 Anaerolineales bacterium UBA5796 | reverse complement strand
ACAGGCAAAACCGGCTGGAGAGCCGGCTGGGAAAGGACGCCCCCCATCCCGGCATACCGGAGTCTGACGTCTCCTGACGTTAGCGGCTCTCCCGTTTTTGACGGGAATGACCTTTTGAAACACAAAGGAACACGAAGGAAAAAGGCTATAAGCCAAGCCGCATTTCCCCCTTTGTGTCCGCAGTGTCCTTCGTGTTCAGGCTCTTTCCCGTTCGTTACGGGAGAGCCAAACTTCGGAAGTCTTGCAGACTTCCGAAGTTTTTATAACGCTGAAACTTCGATCCCATTTTCTTGGAGCACTTCTCTCAGCATCTTCGCATTTTCGGATGCGGAGGGGTTGTCCCCGTGCAGGCACAAGGTCTCGACCTGCACCTGCCGCTCCCCGAAGCGGATCCCCTCCGTTGCGAGCCGGACGGCGTGGGCCGCCACCTGCTCCGGGAACTCGATCAGCGCCCCCGGCTTCGAGCGGGACATGAGCGTGCCGTCGGGGTTGTAGGCCCGGTCGGGGAATCCCTCGTTGGCGGCGCGCAGGCCCAGGCTGAGTCCCGCTTCGACCAGGGCCGATCCTGCCAGCCCGACCAGGACCAGCTCCCGGCTGAAGCGGCGGACGGCGCGGGCGATGGCATCCGCCAGAAGCCGGTCTTTGGCGGCCTGGTTGTAGAGCGCCCCGTGCGGCTTGACGTGGCGCAGGTCCACGCCTTCGGCCCGGGCGAAAGCCGCCAGCGCCCCGATCTGGTACAGCACCAGCGCCTCGGCCTCCTCCGGCGCAACGGACATCTCCCGGCGGCCAAAGCCTTGCAGGTCAGGCCAGCCGGGGTGCGCCCCGACAGCCACGCCGTGCTGCTTCGCCAGCCGGACGGTGGCCTGCATCACATTGGCGTCCCCGGCGTGGAAGCCGCAGGCGATGTTGGCGGAGGTGACGTAGGGCATGATGGCGGCGTCGTCCCCAAGACTGTAACGGCCAAAGGACTCGCCCAGGTCGCAGTTCAAGTCAATTTTCATTTTGTCTCCAAAAAATACCCGCGAGTGGGTCGCACCTTTCTAAACCGGTCATCTTCCAGCGAAAAGAATACCCCTTTAATGGAATTTGCCATGAAGTCAGGTGCGACGCACTATTCGATGATCACAATTTTATGATTCCAGTATGTAGCCCGTTCACCAACTCCCGCCAGCGGGTTTGCGCCGCTTCGACGGTCGTCTCGCGGAAGCGGACCTGCGCCTGGCCGGGAAAGCACTGCGCCAGGACGGGCAAATCCGCGCTGACCACGCCGGCGATCTTGGGATAGCCGCCGGTGGCCGGGCAATCGGCCATCATCACGATCGGCTGCCCGCTGGCCGGGACCTGGATGCTGCCCATCGTCATGCCCTCCGAGAGCAGGTCGGCGCTGCCCGAATGTTCGATCATGGGGCCGTCGAGCCGGTAGCCCATCCGGTCAGAGGCGGGGCTGAGGGCGTAGGCGCAGGTGAAAAAGGTTTGCAAGCCGTCGGCGGTAAAACGATCCGTTTGCGGGCCGGGGATGACCTCGATAAGCGGGGTTTGGCTGTAAGCCGGGCGGAACCTTCCCGGCAGAGTCCGCGCCGCCAGGGATTGGGCGTCGTAAGCCATGCGGCCAACGGGCAGCAGGTCACCGGCTTTGATCCGTTCACCCAGCCCGCTGCGCAAGTGGGTCGAGCGCGACCCCAGGACCGGCTCCGTTTCGATGCCTCCTGCCACGGCCAGATATGCCCAGTTGCCCTCACCAGATTTATTCAAGCGGATCGTCCAGCCGCCGCGCACCAGCAGCGAAACCCAGAGCGGGAAGTCCCACACGTAGGAGGTGAGGGCGTACCCTGCCCCGGTCACGGCGATGAGGCAATCCTGGGTCGGGCGGATAACGGCGTCGCCCAGGCCGATCTCGATGGCGGCGGCCCCGGGCGGGTTGCCCGCCAGGGCGTTGGCAGCCCGGAAGGCAAAAATGTCCATCGGCCCGGAGCGCGGCACGCCGAAACGTCCCCATCCAGGGCGGCCCAGGTCCTGCACCGTCACCAGGCCGTCGGCGGCGAGCACTTCAAGCGCCATCCACGGCCTCCGCCACGAAACGGACCACATCGCTGGGGGCGAACAGGAAAGGCGTCTCGGCTGCCGGGTCGAACAGGCGCAGGGAGGTGCGTCCGATCAGCCGCCAGCCGCCGGGGGAGTCGAGCGGGTAGATGCCGGTCTGTTCGCCGGCGATGGCGACCGTCCCGGCTTTGACCAGGGTGCGGGGCGTCTCCAGGCGGGGCACGACCAGGCGCGGGTCGAGCCGTCCCAGGTAGGGGAAGCCGGGGGTGAATCCCATCATGTAGACGGTGTATTCGGTTTGGGTGTGGATGCGGGCGACTTCGGCGGGAGTCAGGCCCGTCGCAGCCGCGACAGGCCCCAGGTCCGGGCCGCTTTCGCCGCCGTAGCGCACCGGGACCTGGATCCGGCGCGGGGTACGAGAAACGTTTTCCGCAGCCCGATCCGCCAATCCCCCAACCCAATCCGCAACCGAAGCGTAGTCTGTGACCAGCGGGTCGAAGTGGACGAGCAGGGTCACGTAGGCCGGGACGGTTTCGATCACGCCGGAGAGGGGCGCGGCCTCGATCAGCGCGGCCAGGGCGTGGACGCGGCGGTTGACGGCGGGGTCTATCCGGTCGCCGAGGGAGACGAGGATGGCCGAGTCGGAGAGCGGGCGGCGGTAAACGGACTTCGTCACGGATTCACGGATGGAGCAGCGGATAAGCGGATGGGGTAGCGGATTTGGAAGCGGATAAGCGGATAAAACGGATCAGCGGGTGAAGAGGCTGAGGCTTTCGATGTGGTAGGTCTGGGGGAAGAGGTCGAAGGGGGTGGTTTGAGCGAGGCGGTAGCCGTGTTCGATGAGGCGGCGGGCGTCGCGGGCCAGGGTGGACGGGTCGCACGAGACGTAGAGGATGGCTTCAGGCCGGGCAGCGGCCAGGGCGTCAATGACTTTTTTGTCGAGGCCGGCGCGGGGCGGATCAAGGATGACTGCATCAGGTTGAACATCTAAATGTGGCAGCACGCTCTCCGCCGGGGCTTCGTAGAGTTCGACGTGGTCGAATTCGTCCAGGTTGGCGGCGAAGTCTTCACAGGCGGAGGGCGAGGCTTCGATGCCGATCAGCCGGTTGCAGCGCGGGGCGGCGAAGGCGCTGAACAGCCCGACGCCGCAATAGATGTCGAGCAGGGTTTCGATCTTTTCAGGCAGGAGGCCGAGCACGTGTTCGACCATCCTGGCTGCCATCGGGGTGTTGACCTGGAAGAACGAGGCGGCGGAGACTTTGAACGGGCGGCCCAGCACTTCGATGACGAGGTGGTCGTCCCCGGCCATGACTACCGGATTACCGGCGAAAATGTGGACGGCGGAAATCCCGGCTTCGAAGTCCACTTCGGGCGGGAGGGGATCGTCGGAGTCGATGACCAGCATCAGGTCGTCGCCCGCGCCGGCGCGCAGGGAGATGCGGTCGTCGGGCGCGCCGGATTCGAATTCCAGTTGCGGCCAGAGGGCGTTGATGGGGGCTTCGGGCAGGTGGCATTCGGTGATGGGAATTACTTTAGGGGCAGGTTTCAAGCCTGCCCCTACGAATCCCAGATTCCCTGCTTCGGTCAGGTGGAACTGGATGTGGTTGCGGTAGTTCCATTCGTCCGGCGAGGGGACGATGGGCCGGAGCGGCGGGTTTTCGATCTTTCCGATGCGGGTCAACTGGTCGCGCAGGATCTCGGTCTTGGCGGTGAGCTGGTCGGCGTAGGCTAAATTCTGGTAGTGGCAGCCGCCGCATTCACCGAAATGGACGCATCTCGGCGCGATCCGCTGCGGCGAGGGAGCGACCACCTCGACCAGTTCGGCGCGGGCGAAGTTGCGTTTATCCTCCACCAGCCGGACGCGGACGGTCTCGCCGGGCAGGCCGAAGGGCACGAAGACGGCGCGGCCATCTTCGAGGCGGCCCATGGCTTCGCCGCCGTAGGTGAATTTGTCGAGGCGGATTTCGAAGAGGGGGGAGGTCATTTTATCTTTGGAGCACGATGGTCACTGCCTGGACGATCTTTGCCACTTGCAGCCCCGACAATGTTCCCAGTTTTTTGACCAGCCGCTGCTGCGATACCGAGCGGATTTGCAGGCTGTCGGCTGCCGAGGGTTTGCCCAGGCCGTTTTGACCGTCCGGGTCAACCCGCACCATCCACGGAGCCTGGGCGTAACGGTCTTTCCAATCGGTGAACGGGACGATGATTTTTAGCGGCAGGATGCCGACCAGGTCGCTGCTGACAATGACTGCCGGGCGTGTTTTTCGGGTTTCGGACCCGATAGCCGGGTCAAGGTTGACCAGCCAGATTTCACCCCGCAGCATGGTCGTCATCCCCGTAGAGGAAATCGTCGCTATCGAGAGCGGAAAAAGCGGTCAGTTCCGGGTCGGTGACGTAATCGGCCTGGAGTTCACGGGCGGCCAGGAGCATCTGGCGGCGCTGGCGGTAGCGCAGTTCGCGTTCGATCATCTCACGGATCAGTTCGGAAAGACTGCGGCTCTCTTCCTGGGCGATCCGGGTGAGGATTTCGTGCTGGGATTTTTCGAGAAGGATTTGGGTGCGGTAGAGTTCCATACATGCGCCTCCAGGGTGTGTAGTAATTATACACAACGGGGCGGCCTATGTCCAGATTATCTTCACCGATAAAGGCGGAACAACCTTCCCAATGTTTCCTCCAGCCGGGCGGACAGTTGCCCCGGTTTATTGGTGGTAACGTCGTCTTCGTTCTCGAAAACGGCATACGGGACGCGCACGCCGTTGATGGTGGTGACCCCGTCCGGGCCGGGGGCGATCCGGGCGAAATCATCCTCGCCGTAGAGCCGTTTCATTTTTTCGTCCGGCAGGCCGTGTTCGAGGATGCTGTCGGGACGGTCGGGGTTGAAGCGGCGGCGGTTCTTGCGCAGGGATTCCTCGAACGAGACGTTGACGTAAAGGATAGCCGCCCGCCGCAAGACCTGTTCGGACAAATGCGGGAACGCTCCGGCGTAGCCGCCATGTTCGCTGCCGCGCGAGAATTCGATCAGGGCGGTGTGGCTGGCGTGGTAGTCCGGGTTGTTTCTCAGCAACCGGGCATAATCCAGGCTGAGGCGTTCGACCAGCAGGTGCCACATATCCTCGTGGATGAAGTAACCTTTTTCGTCCGAGTGCAGGCGCGGGCGGTGGAACTTTTTGCTGAGCAGGTCATCTTCCTCGAACCAGGTCCACAGCATGGGGAAGTCGTCCAGCACGTCGAGCTGGCCGACGTGGAAGCGGGAACGTTCGCCTGGGGCGAGATGGGCCAGGAAGTGGATGATCTCGCTTTTACCGGAAGCCGGCCGTCCAGTCAGGACGAGGATATCGAAGGTGTTTTTGTCCATAAAACCTGTCGTTTTTACGGGAATTTCTTCTCCAAACACGAAGGGGCACAAAGGTCGCGAAGAAAATCTGTTGAGCCAAACCTTTTCCCCTTTGTGTACTCAGCTCGGCAATAAAATGCGGTTTTCTGTTGCCATGTATGCGGGGCTGACCCGCAGGGCGCTTCGCAGAGCCACCTGCTCAACTCGTGGAAGCCTTTCGGGCTGGCACAAATAGTCGGTTTCAACCGACTTCCACGAACTGAGGCAGGACTTTAGTCCGCCGAACCCCAATTTGCAAAATCGCAATTTGTGTCCGTTTTCTTTTTACGTGGTGACCTTCGTGTTTAAGCTTTTCCTCAAACTAAAGGGCGGTTGGTGAACCGCCCGGTGGGATCATTGTGTCATGAATTCTTCGAGCGCGGCGAGCAGTTCCTCGACATCGCTCATCTGGATTTCGCCCATGTGGGCGATGCGGAAGGTGACGTTCTTGAGCGCGCCGTAACCGTTGGCGAGGCGCATATCTTTTTGTTTGAGGAAACCGTTCAGCGCCGGGATGTCCCAGCCGCGCTCGTTGCGGACAGTGGTCACCGTCTGCGAGCGGTAGCCGGCCGGGGCGTAGATGCCCAGGTCGCGGGCCTCGGCCCAGCCCTGGACGCGTTCGGCCATCGCAGAATGACGGGCGAAGCGGGCCTCGACCCCCTCGGCCAGGATGCGGTCGAGCTGCGCGTCGAGGGCGTAGATGAGCGACATGGCCGGGGTGGCGGGCGTGGAGTCTTTCTGGCGATGCTTGTCCATCCGCAGCAGGTCGAAGTACCAGCCGCGAGCCTCGACCGATTTGGCCTTGTCCATCGCCCGGTCCGAGACGGCGCACAGCGCCAGCCCCGGCGGCAGGGCCAGGCACTTCTGCGAGGAGGTCAGCACCATGTCCAGGCCCCAGGCGTCGGTTTCGATCTTCGCCCCGGAGAGGGAGGAGACCGCGTCGACGAGGATGAGCGTATCCGGCGAGACGGCGCGCACGGCTTCGGCCACCTCCCCGACCGGGTTCTGGAGTCCGGTCGAGGTCTCGTTGTGGACGATGGTGATCGCCTCGTAGGATTTCTTTTTAAGGGCAGCCGTCACCAGGTCCGGGGTGATCGGGGCGTCCCAGGCCGCTTCGAGCTTGTCGGCCTGTTTGCCGTTCGAGACGGCCACGTCGAACCAGCGTTCGGCGAACGCGCCGTTGACGCACGCGAGCACGTCCCGCTGGACAAAGTTGCGGATGGCGGCCTCCTGCAACCCTGTCCCGGAGGAAGTAGCGATCAAGACCCGGTTCCGGGTCAGGAAAATCTGTTTGGCCTTCTCGGCGGCCTGCCGGAAGATGGCTTCGAACTCTTTACTGCGGTGCGGCACCATGGGACGGGCCTGCGCTTGCAGGACCTCGTCGTCCACATCCACCGGGCCGGGGACGAACATGCGGCTCATGGATTACTTCATGACCATCGGGATGACGAAGGCCAGGATGACCAGGATGACGAAGAACGTCCCGGCCAGGGTGCCGATGCGCTTAAGATCGTTTTTCACATCGGTGTAATCGGGGTTGAAATCCGCTGCGCCGCGGGCGGCGCTGGTGGAGGCCCGGCTTTGTCGTTTGGAATTTCTTGCCATAATTCTCTCCTATGGGTTTTGCAATTTCGCAGCCACTACGATGCGCTGCTTGTCAATCAGGTAGGGATAACACGAGATCAGGGTCACGGTGGCGTCCGTGGTGGGAGCCATCACCTCGACCTGCGTGGGTTCGACGATCAGGGTGCGCGCCACCACGTAAACGTACTGGCGCTGCTGGGTGTAGACGATGACCTGGTCGCCGGGTTCGAGCCGGTCGAGATCGCGGAAGATCTGGCCGTACACGTCGTTGTGGGCCGAAAGCACCAGGTTGCCCTTCTGCCCGGGGTTGGCCGAGCCGATGTACTGCCCGACACCCTTCTTGAGCTGTTCCCAGCCGTCACCCTGGACGATGGGCGCGTCCACGCCGAGGGCAGGGATCTGGATGCGGAGCGCCTGTTCAGGGCCTGCGGTGGGCGCTGCCAAATTTGCCAGCGACTGCACCATCGGACGCAGGTGCTCCGGGATCTCGGCCTCGTTGGGACGGGTGTTGCCCTGCGCATCCGGCGGGACGTGGCCCGAAGGCAGCACCACCGCCATCACCAGCGGCGTGGCGGTCATGGTCGGCTGGGCCAGGGCTGCGGCCGATTCGCGGTTCAGGTCGCTCAACACGCCGAAGAAGACCACGCCCAGGCTGACCAGGCCGATCACGGCCAGCACTTCGACGGCCAGCAGGGTCCGGTCGAACCAGCGGCGGCGGGGCGAGACGGGGACTTCGACCTCGCCGGCTTCGGGCGTCTCGACCACCGGGCTGGACTGCAAGTCCCGCAGCGAGGTCTCGGTCACGTCCGGGGCGAGCATCACCGTCCGCCCGGTGCGGCGGAAATGGTCCAGCCGCTCCTTGCGGGTGACGCGGCGCTTGTCGAGCAGCAGCCGCCGCAATTCTTCCACCGAAAGGTCTTCAGGGGCTTTGCGCTTGGGCATGGCAGGGCGATTATACCGCAATCAGCCTGAGCGATATAATCAACCCATGCGCCAGATCGCCCCTTTTTACTTATTACTTTTTACCCTGCTCTCCTCCTGTTCTACCCAACCTCTTCCATCAGTCTCACCGGGACTTTACGCCCTGCGTCTCGACCCTCCCGCGCTGCTGCGGCTGGATCCCGGCTCGGGCACGGTCCTGGCCGAAAGCGCCCTGGACCCTTCGGCCGGCCCAGGACAAGCCCGGGCCGGCTGCGTCCCCTGGAGCCTCGACCCGGCCCCAAGCGGACCCTACGCGGCCCTCGAACTGGCCTGCCCCGGCGGCCCGCTCGTGTTGCTGCTCGACCTGT
>DIDQ01000087.1 GCA_002418215.1 Anaerolineales bacterium UBA5796 | reverse complement strand
AAGCGGGGTCGGCGTGGGGGCGGGATCGAGCGCGGGGTCCGGCGGACCGGCCAAGGTCCCCGTGGGATCCGGCTGGGAGGCGGCCGCGGTCAGGGCGATGACGGTCGGGAGGTAGGATTCGGGATAGGGCGTGGGTAAAGTCCCCGATGGCCCGCAGGCGCTTAAAGCCAAAAGTGAGAAGTAAAATGCGAAAAGGCGAAAAATGCGGAGAGCCGCCTTGAGGCGGCTTTGTATGGTTAGCCCGGACATTAATGTCCGGGCGGGGCGGGAGGGACGATTAATCATGGGGAACGGCAAAAGCAGGGCGGGAGCAACCCCGCGAGTGCGTCGCACCTGCCCAAACGGACCTCTCCCAAGCGGGAGGGGTTCTCGTTTTAACGGAATTTCCTCCGGTGTCAGGTGCGACGCACCCTCCTGGGGCGCAAAAGCAGGGCGGGATAAATCCCGCCCTGCGACTATAACCCGTAAATATCGCTGAACTTCCGGGTGAGGTAACGCACGTAAGGCGCAGCGTCAATCTTCGAGCCGGTGATCTTCTGCACCAGTTCCTGCGGCTCGTACTTGCGCCCATGCGCGTGGACCTTCTCGCGCAGCCAGCCGAGCAGGGCCTCGAACTTGCCCTGGCGGATCTGGTCGGCTAGGCCGGGGAGGTCGGCGTTGATCTTCTCCCAAAGCTGGGCCGAGACCAGGTTGCCGAGGGCGTAGGTGGAGAAGTAGCCCATCATGCCGCCCGACCAGTGGATGTCTTGCAGTACGCCCTGGGCGTCATTGGGCGGGACCACGCCGAGGTATTCTTCCATCTTGGCGTTCCAGATTTCAGGCAAGTCTTTGACCGCCATACTGCCTTCGACCACGCCGATCTCGATCTCCAGCCGCAGCATGATGTGCATGTTGTAGGTGGCTTCGTCGGCTTCGACCCGGATGAGAGAAGGCTCGACCTTGTTGATGCCTTTGTAGAAAGTCTGCAAGTCCACGCTGCCGAGCTGGGAGGGGAAGGTCTTCTGGAGCGAGGGGTAGAAGTGCTCCCAGAAGGGCAGCGAGCGCCCGATCAGGTTCTCCCACATGCGGGACTGTGATTCATGGATGGCCAGCGACGCGCCGCCGTTGAGCGGGGTGCGCTCGTAAGCCTGGTTGACGCCCATCTCGTACAGGGCGTGGCCGCACTCGTGCATGGTGCCGAACAGGGCCGAATTGAGGAAGTCTTCGAGCACGCGGGTGGTGATGCGCACATCGTTGATGCCGAAGCTGGTCGTGAACGGGTGGGGAGATTTGTCCTGGCGGCCGCGCTTCCAGTCGTAGCCGAATTTGGAGATCACGTCCACGCCGAAGTCCCATTGCTGCTTGTCGGGGTAGTTCAGGTGCAGGAACGAGTCGTCCACCTGGGGGGCGTCGGCGATGGCCCGCAACAGTTCGACCTGCTGCGGACGGAGAGCCTCGAAGATGGCGCGCACGTCGGCGGTCTTCATCCCCGGCTCGAACTGGTCGAGCAGCACATCGTAGGGGTGGTCGGCAGGCGGGAAAAATCCCACGAACTCTTTGCCCAGTTCGACGATCTTTTCGAGGTGCGGCTGGAAGATGGAATAGTCCGATTTGCTGCGGGCTTCGACCCAGGCCTCGTGGGCATGGGCAGTGACAATGGAAAACTTCCCTACCCATTCAGGCGGGACTTTGGTAGCCTGGTCGTAATCCCGCGAGGCCACCTTGACCAAACGGACCTCGTCCGAATCGGGGTCGGCCCCGTCGAACTCGGCCTTCAGGTCTTCGATCAACCGGCCCACCTCGTCGGATGTGGCCTTGATGTGGGCGATCTTGCCGAGGGTGGCCTGGGCGTTGCCGCGGGCTTCAGCGCCGCCGGGCGGCATGTTCACTTGCTGGTCCCAGCCAAGCACAGCCTGGGCCGAACCCAGATCGGCGACTTCGGCGAGCAGGGCTTTCAGGCTTTCGTACTTTTCACTCATGGGGTCTCCTTGGGGGTAAATGGGGATTGTGGATTGGTAAGTGGTAATTGTCATTGCGAGGGCGGGAGAGCGCCGCCCTCGCAATGACATTAAACGATCTTCCACCTCAGCGGCTGGCCGTTGAGGGCGGCCAGGACTTCGCTGGCGATGTCTTCGGCGGCGCGGGCCTGGGATTCGACCGTCTGCGCGCCGATGTGAGGGGTGGCGACGACCTGCGGATGGGCGACGAGGGGCGTTTTGCCGGGCGGTTCGGCCGCGTAGACGTCGAGGCCGGCCGCGGCCACCTGACCGGTTTCCAGCGCCGACAGCAGGGCCGCCTCGTCTATGATCCCGCCCCGGGCGGCGCAGACCAGGCGCACGCCGGGCTTCATCTGCGCCAACGCGGACTCGCCCAGCATGTTGCGGGTCTCGCCGGTGAGGGGCAGGTGCAGGGTGATGAAGTCGGCCCGGGCGTAGAGGGCTTCGAGGCTCACGGGTTCAGCGCCGCGGCGGACGATCTCCTCGGGGGCGAGCAGGGGGTCGTAGGCGATCAGGTCCATGCCGAAGGCTTTGGCCCGCAACCCGACTTCGACGCCGATGCGTCCCAATCCAATGACGCCGAGGGTCTTGCCGTAGAGTTCGACGCCTTCGAGGGATTTCTTGAGCCATTCGCCCTGTTTCATCCCGGCGTCGGCCCGGGACAGGTGACGGGCGGTGGCGAGCAGCAGGCCAAAGGTCAGTTCGGCAACGGCGATGGAGGTGGCGGTGGGGGCGTTGACGACGGTGACGCCGCGGGCGCGGGCGGCGCTCAGGTCAATATTGTCCACGCCCACGCCGGCGCGGCCGACCACTTTCAGGGCGGGGGCGGCGTCCATAACGGAGGCCGTTACCTTCGTCCGGCCGCGCACGATGAGGGCCTGGTAAGGGGGGATGAGTTGGATCAGTTCTTCGGGAGAGATGCCGGGGCGGTCGGTCACGTCCGCCTCCGCACGGAGAATGGCCTGGCCGCTTTCTTCCAGGCCGTCGGTGAGCAGAATCTTGTGTGGGGGCATGGGGTGAATTTTACCCGCTTTTTGGGCGGGGATGGCGATACTGGGGAGGGGTTCTGGAGAAGCCTTGCGAAGGCTTTGATCCTTCAAACTCCGCTTTCAGGACCGGCCTTTCGCAAGGCTGGTCTTGGCATTGACACGGGGCTTTTTTTCATTCAGTTTTCCGCTTTACCCTTGACACGGCTGTTTATCGGCAGGCAGAAGCAGTGATCTGAATGTGATGATCAACAATCGAATACATACCAACAGATTTCGTTGCGCAACTTCTGGTCGTCGAGCACGAGATCACGAATTTCACTTGGAAGTTGCGCATGTTGCCATTCACACTCTAGGTGACCAGCTTCTTCGGCCTGACCGTCAAGCGCCGCCTCGCGTGCAGCCTTGATTGCATAGGCGGCTGCACCCAATTCATGAGCTGCCACATGAGCGGCCACCGCCGCCTGGCCAGCAGCATACGCGGCATGGCGCGCCGCTCCGCTCAAATTCCTGGCTGCCGCCATCGCGTGACCACCCGCCGCTCGGGACTGGGACATCGTAATCTCACCTCGCGCCCAAGCGCGTGCCGATTCGATGGCTCGACGCGGCCGCTCGTCATTGGGTTGCATTTCCTCAAATAGGTGCAACACATGCTGTGCGCAATCGGCCGCCCATATCGCAAGCAGGTGATGCTCAGCATCTTGGAGAGTACCGCCACGGCGCACAGTGATGAACCTGGGGTCGCGCTTCTTTGGTAATATCATTCGTTAGTTTCCAATGCGTTCCTTCTACCCAGCTACGGATGGGCTGTAACGAATCTAATCCCCCAAATTAATTCAGGCATCAGACTGCAAGGCTGGTACGATCCATGTCGGCAGTATAGCACACTCATCACCGCCTGCGGATGAATTCCCCATGCCCGGTGCCGCCGTTTCCCCTCAGAAACCCAAAAGCCCTCGACATCGAACATTACTTCCAGCGCAACCTGACGTGTCAAGTTACTCGATCTGACGTGTCAGGCTGCTCGACCTGACGTGTCAGGTTACCCAACCTGACACGTCAAGTTGTCAAACCTGACGTGTCAGATTGCTCACCCGGATGTGACTGACGGCTTGCCCAGACGTGACTGATTGCTCACTCAAATGTGATTGACGGCTCACTCGAACGTGTCAAGTTACCCAACCTGACATGTCAGGCGGCTCAACCTGACGTGTCAAGTTACTCAACCTGACACGTCAAGTTATCAAACCTGCCGTGTCAGGTTTTAGCGGATTGTCGGGACAGGTATAAAAATCCCCGCCGGGCCTCGGTGGGGATTGGGTTGTCGTTTGGGAACTGGTCCCAGACTCGTCAGACAGGGATCTAGCAGTTTGTCGGAGAGCATTGTTTTGCGGCACAAAAGGCGAATTTGAACCGCGAAGAACGCTAAGAACGCGAAGTTCAAAGGGGCTTCTCCCCGGCACTTGCGCCCGGGGCAAGTGTAGCGATCTTCGCACACTTCGCGGTGAAAATACGATGCTGAACAGGTTCTCCGACAGCCTGCCAGGGTTCGAGAAATTCGTTGAACTGGTTCAGCCCTTTCTCGAATTCGATTTTGTCCATCACTTCCTTGAAAGCCTTGCCGGGCGTGAAGCGCGGAAGGAAGAAAATCTCCAGACTTCGGAAGTCTGCCGGACTATTAGTAGTGATGGTCATTTGAACGGGCACACTTCCTCGGGTTTGTTACCATAACTGATGCCCTGAAAGCTGCCCCTCCCGGCCAAAATGTCGAGCACATCTTTTTGGGGCTTGATAGATGTGATTGCCTTTTGGCACGATTGGGAGATATTTTGTGACACTTGATACTCGGTCCAAAATGTGATTGCCATCTCGATAATTGGGCCTGCGGGTGTCCCGGCGTAGGAGGAGAGAAGTTCCTGGTAGGTCTTTTCCGCTTCAGCCGGATTATTCGTCAGGAGATGTACCAGCATCATGCGGAAGGTGGCGTAAGCACTTAAAATCGGGCGCTCGTTTGGGTCCGGGGCAGGGGGTGGGCAGGATGCCCCCGTTTCAGCGCAGGGGCCAAATCCATAAGGCCCGATGATGTAATCTCTGCGTTCTTCTGTCCACCAGCCCAGGTTCTCACTTTCAATAGCCAGTTGGTAAGACTTCAAGGCTTTTTCGTAAGCCCCGCCTTTGGCATAACTATCGCCATCATGCACAGCCTGGAAGCGGTACTCTGGCGGGGCATATTCCACCGGCTGGGCGGCATAATTTGCGCCGTCCCATTTGAAAACGTGGGTGGCGAGGCGTTGTGGATAATATGCCCAGTAATCGCCGTGCCAGGAAGGGGGTAATTCGCCGGTCCAGACCAGTTCTTTGATACCGTCATTGTCCAAATCTTTTAAGTATGCATTAGCAGGCTCACTCATCCTTGTATAAGAAACGATTTCGCCGTCCCATCCTACGTCTCTGATTTTTTGGGCGAATTTTTTTCCATCCCATTCAACGACAAACAATCCACCGCAGCGATTATTGAAACAGCCAATATGCTTCACAAAAATTTCGGGAAAACCATTTTTATTATTATCGGTCAAACTTAATACATTGATTGAATTACTTGCCCCATCATTGGCAAAGAACTCTGTATCTGTATATTTGCCATTCTGGCATGAAAAGAGGTAAATAGTCGGGAATGATGATTGGGATATGATCACCAAAATTTCCGGCGCAGAATCGTTATTCAAGTCCTGGATGGTCGTCTTGTAATAAGATTTCAGGTTTTCAGGCTGGCCGCCAGCATTCAAGAAATCCGTTATCGTTTGGATATGAACCGTGGATGACGGGTCGGATGGAGGCGTATAACGCAAGGAGGGGACTTTGATCGAGCAAGTGGCAGAAAAAGGCAGGGGCGTAGAGGTCGGTTCCGGGGTTGGGGTGAATTCTCTGGAGACTTCGCCAACGACATAAGATTGCCCATCCCACTTCAGTACGATCGTATCTTCCAAATCAGATGAACTGGTCGGCTCCTGATATACCCCTGCACGGATCACAACATCTTGCAGACCGTTGCTGTCTGTGTCGAGCACTTCGTAATTCCCCACCAGAGCGCCTTTCCGGGCATTGCTCTGACCGATTGTATGAATCACCTGATCGTCAATATAAACTTTTACGCCTTTTTCCGAAAACTTTACCGGGGTGAGATTGGCAAGTTTAGTACCGTCCCATTCCAGCAAGCGATACATGGCCCGATCTGAATATTGCGCTTGCCCGATCAAGAGTTCTGGAACGCCGTTTAGATTTAAATCTTGAATCAAGAGCAGCACAGCAGCCATCTCGGTGTGTGCAGTCGGGGGAATATCCAGAAAGGTGACGTACTGGCCGTCCTTACAGCCAAAAATGGTGTAATAGCCGCTCGGCAGGAAAAATTCCTTGATACCGTCGTAGGTAATGTCCATCTGTCTGGCGGTCACGCCGTTCTCGGCCAGCTTGTCAATAACCATTTTGGGGTTCCCGCCCGCGTTGAGGAAATCCAACACGGCTTGGCGGGCATCGTGGTAAGCCGCCTTTTTGTTTTTGAAAACCCCGGCCAGCGGGATCCGCGCTTTGTCGTTGGCTTCAGGGCAGGATGCCGGAGGCTGCGGCGTGCGCGTGGGCAATTTAGCGAGATCAACTGTCGGTGTCGGCGGGATTTGAGTTGACGTGGGCGATAAAGTGATTGTCGGCGTATGGGTAGCTGTCGAGGATGCTAACTCCGCTGTTGCTGTCGGGAGTTCGGCCTGCACCGTTGGTACAGGCGTCATCTGGGCGCAAGCGGTCAGTATGAACGAGAAGAATAGCATAAGGCTAAATTTTTGTCTCATCGTAAAGTCTTCCTCGAAAATTGTAATGAGGGTGCGTTACACCAGTCGAGTTAAAAGCTGAACCGCTGTTATTTCAGTTTTTGCTGAGCCACATAGCTGAATGGATGGGTCGGGAAATCATGCCAGAGTTTCCAATAGACCCTGACAGCATTTGGCGCATCTCCGATCATTTCGTAAGCCAGGCCGAGCAGGTATTGCAGGTAGGGCCGCAATTGTGGGCGCGTGCTAGACAACCTGTCATCCAGTCTCAGAAAATCGCTGTTATACATTAGTTGAGGGATAATTTCAATAGCGCGATAGAGACTGGCGTCGGTATTTTCGAAGATCAAGCCTTCTGCTATATGAATCTGCTGTATCAGACCATCATCAGATGAGGAAAGCTTTTGGACCGTGTTGGCTGCCGGATCCCAACCAAAAATAGACCAGTTCGCATTCCAGCCCTCTTCTTCGGTCAGCACATAGATTTCTTCAGCGCCAATTTCCTTGAGATAGTCAATATCCGATGGGCGTATGGTAAAACCTTGATAATATCCTCCCACTGAATAAATTGATCTATTGATAACCACTACTTCAATAAGAGACGTCGAACCTCGTGAAACAACCCGAAAAATGACCATCAAGTGAGGCAACTGATAAACGTTGTAAAGACCATAATGAGTATTTGGACTCAGACTATTCCAACTTGTTGGGATATTTGTGATAGCTCCCTCTGCGTCGTCTACATTGGCAACCCATAATGGCACAATGCGCCCGTTTTTATTGAGAAGGACCCATAAATTGAATTCCTGGTTACGGCCGGTGCCGAGCAGGGTGATCCAATCGCGTTGCCCGTCCCCGTCCGCATCCCCTTCATATAGCCCGGTATAAGGAATACCCTGGCTATCGAACCAGCGGGTCAAATTTGCGGTACTCGTAAAGGTTTGTCTTTGAATCACTAAACGAAAAGCAACTGCCAGGCTGCACAAATCAAATAAATCTTCGCTCCCGCTTGGGCCGCCAATAACCGTCCAATAACCCTCTCTTGAAAACAAATCCGAAAAACCCCAGGCTTCCCGCATTTTATCAGTGTCATAGTAGTGATGAAGATAAAGACCCGCAAAATCACGGAGGTTGAGTAGTTCACCTGCCGCCACGCAGCCGGCATAAGCGCCTCCAGCAAGATAACCTTGCAGGAAAGCACCCGCCAGTTCGGATGCTTTGTCGTAGTCCGGGTTAGCAGGGTTGTCACGCACCTGGGTTAGCAGCGCGACAGCCTGTGACCGTTGGCCGCGCATGGCATACCATGTGCCGAGTTTGAAGCGGAAATAATCCAGGTAAGCCGGGCCGTACTCCTCTTGGAAACCTGATACCAGATTGGGGTCAGTAATACTGAGTAGCTTGGGGAGCAACTTAATAGCTTCATCGTTCTCCACTCCGGCCATATTAGTCCATACCAAGGCGCACTTGTTCAGTTCGCCTCCTTCCGGCATACTCGCGCTGAGAGGTAAGATTTCATCACTCACTGGTTCAAAGGAAATGCCATTCCATTCATAGCGACGTTGAATGATGAGATTCCCAACCCACTGATAATCGCCTATGTAACAATTACTATAATACTTATGACCTGCCGTAATCGCCTGGGTCCCATTCGGGCCTGGAACGAAGTCGAAGGGCAGGCAATTTCCTACATCCGTGTTGATGCCGATTTCGAGGTTTGGGGCCAGGTTGGCAAAACTGCTGCCATTCCATTCATAAACGCGAAGGAAATTGTGGCAGAAATGCGAAAAACCTGTCCCCCACCTTTCTTCCAGAACTGCTATTTCCGGAATCCCGTTAGCATTCAAATCGTATGTGAAAACTTCCTGGCTGCTCCACCAATATATGTTCCAATCCTTGGCAGGCGAAAGGAGGCGATAGTTCCCCGGATCTCCAACCAGAGCAAAAGCAGCACCAAAAGAGATTTCATTCTGTATGTCCAAAATCCAACTCTGTTTTCCATCATTCAACACATTGTTCGCAGGTAATACCTTCGCGTTTAGATAGTTGATTTGCAGAGGCCCTGAAAGAAGCGAGTTTAACTGATCATCAGTTATTTCAATGTTCGGATTTGCATTGATGGCTGCTTCGAATGCTGCCTGGAAATGCCCAAGGGTATTTTCCACCGGGATTGCTAAAAAGCTATATGTTTCTGGATAGGTAACGAGAGAATTTACATCAGAGTAATGGGAAGAACCAGGAAAACGAGCAGTCATTTCGCGCATTAACGTTAACCTGACCGAAGCCCATGCGCTGAAATCATAGTCGGAGTTGCCATACTCATTTTTGGGAAAAACTGGGGTATCGCTCTCTAGAATCTTCCAAAGTTGCTCGTCATCCCAGGATACGAGAGAATAATCGCCAGCCTCACGGTCGGGAAGATTGCCGAAATCGGGAGGCGGCACAGGCGTGGAGGTAAGTGTTGCAGGTGGTTTTGAAGGTGCCCGCGTAGAAGTGGGCAGGGGTGATGGCGTCGAGGCAGCAGGTGATTCAATAGTAGGCACTTCAGTGGTTTTCGCCCCACACGCCACGAGCGCAAAGTTAAAGATGATCAGGATGTAGATTGCACGAAACATAAGTATCTCCAATCCCCCTTATAACCCATCCAGCAGTTAGCTTGCCAGGCACAAAGACGGTTGTAGCGTGGATGGTGTCTGGGAGTATGCGAATATTTTACACCGGATTTTGAAAGGGTATTCGCTGACGAAAGGGTATCATTCCAGCCCCAAATACCAGCACAACATCACTTCCTCCCTCACGTGGGGAATGGTGGCGTAGCCGTAGCGGTGGATCAGTCCCAGTTTGCAGCCCATCTTTTGGTAGAAGCGGCAGGCGCGGAGGTTGACGTTCTGGGTCTCGACCTTCATCTGCGTGCAGCCGCGCTCGCGGGACCAGTCGGCGGCGTGGCGGAAAAGGGCCTTCCCTACGCCCCGGCCGCGCCGCTCCGGGTGGACGCGGATGTCCCATAAAACCGCCAGGTCCGGGCGGCCTTCGAGCATGTGGACGCCGTCGGTGTTGAAAGCGACCGCCGCCGCGCCGACCGGTTCCTCGTCCGCGTAGGCCAGGAAGAAGCCCCAGTTGTCCACGTTGAACTGCTGGGGCCAGTCGGCGGGGGTCTCATCCAGATTGTAATCCTTGACGTAAGGCTCGACCGGAATCTCGCTCAGGAGGATGCCGCCCAGTCCCCCGTCAATGAGCCGCGGCTGGAGGATGGAGGTCACCTCGAAGCGGATCGGGATGCGGGCGTACTCGGTCAGGCCAGACGGGAGGATTTGGGTGATTTGAATAGACATGGGGTTATTCTACCTGACACAAAGGCTCAAAGACACAAAGACACGAAGCTTGTGTGACTTCGTGTCTCCGTGACTTTGTGGTTTGATGCTGCAATGCCGAGCTTGTCGGGATTTTATCCCGACCTACTCGTATCTGAGGGCTTCCACCGGCTCCAGGCTGGCGGCCCGGTTGGCAGGGTAGATGCCGAAGAACAGGCCGACCGCGGCCGAGAAAAGCGTCGCCAGCAGGACCGCGTCCATGCCGATGGAGGTGGCGAAGGGCGTGCCGGAGCGTTCGGCGATGACCTCGACCAGGGTGGCGATACCCCAGCCGACCAGGATGCCCACCAGCCCGCCGATCAAACTGAGCAGGGATGATTCGGTCAGGAACTGGATCAGGATGTCCCGTTTGCGGGCGCCCAGGGCCTTACGCAGGCCGATCTCCCGGGTCCGCTCGGTGACGGAGACCAGCATGATGTTCATGATCCCGATCCCGCCGACCAGCAGGGAAATCCCGGCGATCCCGCCCAGGAAGATGGTCAGCACCCCGGTGATGGTCTCCGCCGTCTGGACGAAATCCTCCTGCGAGAAGACGGTGAAATCGTCCGCCCCGATGGGGGTGCGGTGGCGGGCGCGGAGGATCTGGGCGATCTCTTCGGCTGCCTGCGAGACCTGCTCCGCCGAAACAGCCTGGACGAAGATCACGTCCACCCGGTCCTGGGTGCTGCGGCGCAGCAGGCGGGTCTGGGCGGTGCTGAACGGGACCAGGATGACGTTGTCCTGGCTGCCCATCATCCCGCCACCTTTGGATTCGAGCACGCCGGTCACCCGGAAGGGCTGTCCCTCGATGCGGATGGTCTCGCCGGTAATGCCTTCGTGACGGCCAAACAGTGTATCGGCCACCTCCGGGCCGATCAGGGCCACGGAGGCCCGCCCAAGGATGTGTTCTTCAGTGATGTAATCGCCTTCGACCACGGCATAATTGCGCACGCTGAAATAGGCCGGGGTCACGCCGTCAATCGTGGCCCGGGCGGTCTCGCCGCCGTAAGAGACGGACGCGTTGCCCTCCAGGACGGGGGCGACCGCTTCAACGGATGGGGCCTGGAACGGGTCGGCGATGGCGTCGGCGTCGCCCAGGGTGAGCGGCTGGGGGTTGCGGATCGATTCGTCGCCGCCGCGGAAGACGAAGAGCAGGTTGGTGCCGATACCGCTGATCGAGCCGGTGATCGTATCCTGCGCCCCGGTGCCGACCGCCAGCATGGCGATCACCGCCGCCACGCCGATGACGATGCCGAGGATGGTCAGGCCTGAGCGCATCTTGTTGGCGGCCAGGCTTTCGAGGGCCTCGAGGATGGACTGCCACAGGTTCATGCGTCACCCTCCACCAGGCCGTCAATCAGGCGGATCGTGCGCTGGGCCTGGGCACCGATCTTCGGGTCGTGCGTGACCAGGATCAGGGTCGTGCCCTGGTCCCGGTTCAGGCCGAGCAGCAGGTCCATGATCTCCTGGCCCACTTTCGAGTCGAGGTTGCCAGTCGGTTCGTCGGCCATGATGATCGCCGGGGAATTGACCAGGGCGCGGGCAATCGCCACGCGTTGCTGCTGCCCGCCGGAGAGTTCGGTCGGGCGGTGCAGCATCCGGTCGCCCAGGCCAACCGCTTCGAGCGAGGCCCGCGCCCGGTCCTTGCGCCCGCTGGTCATCCCGGCGTAGCGCAGGGGCAGTTCCACATTCGAGAGTGAAGTCTGGCGCGAGAGCAGGTTGAAACTCTGGAAGACGAAGCCCACCTTGCGGTTGCGGATGTCGGCCAACTGGTCGTCGTTCAGGCTTTGTACCACTTCCCCGTCCAGGACGTACTCGCCGCCGGTTGGCCGGTCGAGGCAGCCGAGGATGTTCATCATCGTGGATTTGCCCGAACCAGACGGCCCCATGATGGCGACCACTTCGCCGCGTTTGATCTTGAGCGAGACGCCCCGCAAAGCGTGGACTTCGACCTCGCCCATTTTATAAACCTTGGTCAGGTTCTCGGCAGTGATAACCCAATCTTCCATCGTTACCTTCTCATGAAAGGAGGGCCGTCATTGCCGAAATCCTGGGGGGGGTTGAGGACAACCCGCTCGCCTTCCTTGAGATTGTCCGAGGCGAGCACGCTCATCGTATCGGATGAAGAACCGAGGCGGATCTCGACCTGTTCCAGGGTCCCGTCTGCGAGCAATACAAAGACGACGCGTTTCCCGTCAACCAGGCGCACGGCCCGGTTGGGGACCAGCAGCACGTCATTGATCTCCTTGACGACGATATTGACCGCGGCGGTCATCCCCGGCTTGACAAGTTCGTCGGCGTCGGTCAATTCGACCGTGACGGTGAAATTGACCACCCCGCCGACGTTGGCACCGACCTTGCCCACATCGGTCACAACACCGGTATAGTCCTGGCCGAGGATGGCGTCGAAGCTCATGCTGACTCCCTGCCCGACCTGGATGCTGTTGATATCCACTTCGGAGATCTGCACGTCCACCAGCAGGTGGCTGAGATCGTCAATGCGGAAGGCGGTCACGCCTGCCCCAACCTGGTCGCCCGGCATGGGGTGGACCTCCGAGAGCGTGCCGGCGAAGGGCGCGGTCAGGCGGGCCATGTTGAGGGTTGCCTGGGCAGCCGCGATGCGCGCTTCGGCCGAGGTGATGTCAGCCGGGTCCGGGCCGTCTTTGATCAGCTCCCAGGCGCGCTTTGCATCTTCAAGTTGGGCGGCAGCCAGGTCGAGATCGGCTTGAGCTTCATCAATGCTCTCAGTATCAGGATCAACTTTCACTTCGACTTTTCGAGGAACTTCAAACGTCCTGCCGCCGATCTTTTCCTTGACCCATTTGATTTTCTCGATCGTGATCGGGCCGTTCAAGGAATCGCGGTAATTGAAGGCCTTATCGTATTTCTCCTGGGCCGCCCGCAAAGTGATGAAGGCCTGGGCTGCGGGGGTCTTGGAGGCCAGCAGGTCTTCCAGGCTGCGCTGGGCAGTAACGAGATCCGCTTCGGCCAGGATGATGTTTTGAGGCAGGGATGTTTTTTCGAGTGAAGCCAGCACGTCGCCGTCCGAGACGTGGTCGCCCACTTTAACGGAAACGTCCCCGACCGTCCCGCTGGTTTGCCAGACGATGACTGCGGTTTGGTTGGGGCGCACGGTCCCGGTCGCCCCGACGGTCGCCACGAGGTCCCCCGTCCCGATGGTTGCCGTCTGCCACTGGGCGGCGGCGCTGGCTGTGTTCGATTGCCGGAAATAGAAAAAAGCCGCTGCCGCAGCTGCGAGCACCAGCAAGACAATCCATAAAGCCCGGTTCTTTTTTAGAAAGTTCATCAGCAAATCCTCCTGTTGGAAAACCCAACGGCTCCCATTGTACTTGATGGCACATCTCACACACAGACAGGCTAAGCTGATTTTACAGGAATCTTACACACCTTATGAAACTGTAAAGAGAACGAGAGGGTGATCGCGAGGGTGATTAGTCGCCGCACATAAATGTGACTATTGTCGTCAGCATTGATGACATAAGAGGCTGTGACCATCTGTTAAGATTGGGTATCATTTCTCTACAGGCATGTTATCAGTAATTCCAGGAGGCCGTATCCATGCAAGCCATTCCCAGTGACGCTCTTGCGATTGACCGCAAAGAGCGAGCCAACAAACCCTTCCGCGACCTGACGTTGCGCCCTTCCGAGGCGCGCGTGTGCGATTTCGAAGACGTTGTGATCGAATTCAGCGCCGAACGCGCCATGGTGGAAGCCTCGCGCTGTATCCATTGCCCAGACCCGGCCCCTTGCATGCTGGCTTGCCCGACCCACAACGACATCCCCTCGGCCATGTGGCTGATCGAGCAGGGGCGCTTCAAGGAAGCGGCGGAAATCTATCACAAGACTTCCTCCCTGCCGGAGATTTGCGGGCGCGTCTGCCCGCACGAGAAACTCTGCCAGGGGTCCTGCGTGCTCAACAAGCATCACGAACCGGTCTTGACCGGGCAACTGGAAGTCTTCGCCCTGGAATGGGAACGCCGCAATGATCCCTATGCAGTCAAGGTCGGCGAACCGACCGGCAAGAAAGTTGCCGTCATCGGCGCGGGACCGGCGGGCCTGGGCTGCGCCGAGGAGGTCCGCAAGGCCGGGCACGAGGTGACCATCTTCGACTCCAAGCCGTCGCCCGGCGGGCTGCTGGTCTACGGCATCCCCAACTTCAAGCTGCCCAAAGGCTCCGTCTGGAACAAGTGGGAAGACCTGGAGCAGGCCGGGGTCAAGTTCACCGGCAATACTTACATCGGCAAAGACAAAACGATTGACGACCTGTTCGCCGAAGGTTTCGAGGCGGTCTTCATCGGCGTCGGCACCGGGATTGACGCCACGATGGACATCCCCGGCGAGAACCTGCCCGGCGTCTACGAAGGGACGGACTTCCTGATCCGCGGCAACGTGGATTTCGACAGCCTGCCCGACGACAAGCGTGAACGTCCCCAGATCGGCAACCGGGTGGTGGTCATCGGCGGCGGCGACACCGCCTCCGACTGCCTGCGGACCGCGTTGAGGCTCGGCTCCGAAGAAGTCACCTGCCTCTACCGCCGCACCGAAAAGGAAATGCCCGGCGGCTACAAAGACCGCAAGATGGCCAAGGACGAAGGAGCGCGCTACCGCTTCCTGACCCAGCCGATCAAATTCATTGACGGCGAGGACGGCCGCCTGGCGGCAGTCGAGTGCATCGAGATGAAACTCGGCGAACCGGACGCCAAGGGCCGCCGCCGCCCGGTCCCGGTCGAAGGCTCGAATTTCTCGGTCGCGGCCGATACGGCCATCAAAGCCCTGGGCTACTGGCCCGACCCGATCCTGGGCAAGACCACCCCTGAACTGGAAACCGACAAATGGGGCCAGATCAGCCTCAAAGACCGGGACAAAGGCGCGACTTCCCGCGCAGGCGTCTTCGCCGGCGGCGACTGCGTCACCGGGCCAGACCTGGTCGTGACGGCCATGGTGGCCGGGCGCACGGCCGCCTGGGCCATCAACGAATACCTGAAAGAAAACTAACCCACCCAGACAACTTCCCCTGTGAGGGCAGGATTAAAGAGACCCGTTTCCATGGGAGGAAACGGGTCTCGCCTTTTGCAGCGGAATAAATTCCGCATTACGGCTGCGGCAGTTCCGAATACAGCCCGACCAGCTCAACCGCGTCAATCTCGTCCCACAGGTCGGCCTCCAGCGTGGACTGGTCGAGGGTGATGCGCACGCCGACAGCCAGGTAATCGGCCTGGACGAGAATGAACATTTTGTAAGGGCAATCGGCCTTGACCGAAGGCTGGCCGGTGTAGATCGGGTGGTAGCTTCCGGCCAGGTCAATCAACTCCACTTTCACCACCATATCGGGAGAGTACGAGTGGTGGATGTAAACCGCTTGCGGGTAAACCGCCTTTTCGTAGCGCAGTTCCAGCCAGTCGGCGGAGGTCTTGTCCAGGGAGGCCCAGGCGGAGCGCCTGTTGCCGCAACTGAGGGTGTTCGGCGCGCCGGTGGCCTGGCTGGCGCTCCAGTCCGCGCTGCTGTGCTCCGAGCTGGCAATCGCGGATACCGCCCACTGGCGGACCGTCTCGCCCGGCAGCGGCGTGGCAGTGGGAGCCGGGGTGCGGGTCGGGACAGCCGTTGCGGTCATGGTGGGCGGGGGCGTGGAGGTGACGAATCCGTTACGGGCATATTCTTCGAACTGGCAGGCCATCGCGGCCAAAGCCAGGACAGACACAACCCCAACCAGGCTCTTGAAGTGGTTCTTAATCTTCATACTTCTCTCCTTGAACATCCGGGTATAGGCGTCGAAAACACCCGGCCCATATTTTCGCACAAAACCTGTAATATGCAAGCAGGCTGAGGGGTTCCTTTTGCTTTATAATCTCCCCCATGCTCGAAAAGTTCGAAACCTGGGTCGGGCGGGTGTTATTACTCGTATTCACCGCCCTGCTCCTCTCAGCCAGCAACCCGGCGCAATCCACCGACCGCGAGCGGGCGCGGGCCTTCACCCGCAGCAACGAATTCGACTTCGCCCGCTGGACGCTGGATGCCGTTTGGGTCAAGGCCCAGCAGGCGGCGCTGAACAGCCCCCATTACTTCGACCGCGAAACGCGGAAGGAAATGACGGTGGAATTTTTCCGCCTGACCGACCGGATGATCCAGATCGAGGACCAGATCAACCGGATATTTTCCGACCCGAGCGTAGCGGACCCGGTAGCTGCCACCGTTTCGCTGCGCCGCGAGTGGGACAGCGCGTCCATCCGCCGTGAGCAGATCCAGCCGCTGGTCGAGGCCGTGCTCGAAGACCAGGTGGCCCAGGTGGCGCTGGACCTCGGTTTAACGGTGGCAGGCCAACCGGTCCCGCCCGTGCTCGCCCACATCACTCCTCTGCCGTATAACCTGGTCGTCTCACCGCGCGACCGCATCCAGCAGGATTTCTCGATCTCCCTCAATCCCAACCTGACAGTTGACCAGCACGCCGCGGTCGAATCGGAAGTGGACAAAACCCTGAATGTCTCATCCCTGGTCGTCCCGGTGGGCGGGATCGGCTCGTACCCCACCATGGTGATGCGCACCGGATGGATGCCGTGGACCATCGAGACCTTCGCCCACGAGTGGGTGCATAACTACCTGGAATGGCACCCGCTGGGCATCCGCTACAGCGATACGCCGGAACTGCGCACGATGAACGAGACCACTGCTTCGATCTTCGGGAACGAGGTCAGCCGGGCCATCATCGAACGCTTCTACCCGGAACTGGCCGAGCGCCCCAATCCGCCGGTGCAGACCATTGGCCTGCCCGCCAGCAAGCCCGACCCGGACGACATCCCCCGCCCGGTTTTCGATTTCCGGGCCGAGATGCACACCACCCGCCTGCGCGTGGACGAGTTGCTGGCCGAGGGTAAGATCGAGGAAGCTGAAACCTACATGGAAGCGCGGCGCGTCATTTTCTGGGAGCATGGCTACGCCATCCGCAAGTTGAACCAGGCTTATTTCGCCTTCCATGGCGCGTATGCCGATACGCCCGGCGGGGCAGCCGGGGAAGACCCGGTCGGCCCGGCGGTGCGCCTGCTACGCGAAAAAAGCCTCGACCTGGGCGAGTTCATCCGCCGCATGGCTGTGATGAAATCATTCGATGACCTGCAAGAAGCGATACAAGCGCTACCCTAACCCACTTTTCAGGATACCCTATGCGAAAAATATTGTTCACAGTTTTGCCGTTGGCCTTGATCGTCAGCGCCTGCGGCGCCCAGAACACCGCGACGACAGCGCCGACGCCCACCAGCGCCGCGCCGGCCGTCACCCCCACACCGGTTGATTACGCGGCTTCCTGCAGCGCAGTCCAGAGCGAACCCACGCCGGGGCCCGAGGAACCCTCCCGCTTCCCCCGCGTGACCCAGGAAGATCACATCCTCGGCCCCGAAAGTTCAGCCGTAACGCTGATCGTTTACAGCGATTTCCAATGCCGGCCCTGTTCCGAAGTGGCCGAGATCCTGAAGAAATTACAGGCCGAGAACCCGGATACGCTGAAGATCATCTACCGTTATTTCCCGCTGATGACCATCAACGACAAAGCCGCCCTGGCCGTCCAGGGGGCCGAGGCCGCCGGGAAACAGGGCAAATTCTGGGAAATGCACGACGCCCTATACGAAAACCTGATCGCCTGGGACGGCCTGACCCCGGAAGAGTTCGAGACCTGGCTGGCCGAAAAAGCCGTCGAACTCCAGCTCGATAAAGACCAGTTCGATACTGATATGTACAGCAACGAAGTGGCGATCATCCCGCCCATGGCCTTCAACGAGGGCCTGCTGATCGGGATGGCCAGCGCGCCCTTCATCCTCATCAACGGCCAGATCTATACCGGACCGGTCAACTTCACCGCCCTCAACAGCGTGATCGGGGCGATTGCGCTGGGCGAACGCCAGTTCAAGACCTGCCCGGAGGTGGTCATTGACCCCGGCAAGGAATACGTCGCCACGCTGCGCACCAACAAAGGCGACATCGTCATCCAGCTATTCGCCGATAAGGCCCCGCTGGCGGTCAACAATTTCGTCTTCCTGGCCCGCAGCGGCTGGTACGACAACAATCCCTTCTACCGGGTGATCGCCGACTTCACCGCCCAGACCGGCGATCCCAGCGGGACCGGGATGGGCCTGCCGGGCTACCTGTTCAACACCGAGATAGACCCCGGCCTGCGCTTCGACCGTCCGGGCATGGTGGCCATGGACAACATCGGCCCGAACACCAACGGCAGCCGCTTCTTCATCACCCTGGCCGAACTGCCCCAGATGGACGGCAGCTTCACCATCTTCGGCCAGGTGCTGCAAGGCATGGACGTGGTCGAGGCGCTCACCCTGCGCTTCCCCGAAGGGGGCGACGACCTGCCGGAGCCGGACGTCATCTTGAACGTGACCATCGAAGAAAGGTAAGCCGGGTCTCCGGCCCCAACAAGTATGCAAGCCAAAACTCCCCAAAATGGCTTATAATCTGCGCCTGTTGCCTGGTGAACTTGCGCCACAACTCCGCCGGAGACTAATAGCCCCCGGCTATTCCTGCGAAGCCGCCTCAAGGCGGCTCGAACCCAACCAGAGAGAGTTTTATGGACCTGATCCGCTTCCTGTTCGACCTGTTCCTGCACCTTGACGTACACCTGGAACAAATCATCTCCCAATACGGGATATGGACTTACGCCATCCTGTTCGGCGTGATCTTCATGGAGACCGGTTTCGTCGTGACCCCTTTCCTGCCCGGCGATTCGCTGCTCTTCGCCGCCGGGACCTTCGCCTCACCGGTGATGAATTCGGCCCTGAACGTTTACGTCCTGGTCGGCCTGTTGACCCTGGCCGCCGTCCTGGGCGATACCGCCAACTACTGGATCGGTCATTTCCTCGGCGAAAAGGCCTATAACAGCCGCTGGATCAAGAAGGAATACCTCGACCGCACCCACGCCTTCTTCGAGAAACACGGCGGCAAGACCATCTTCCTGGCCCGCTTCGTGCCCATCATCCGCACCTTCGCGCCCTTCGTCGCCGGCGTGGGACGCATGTCTTACGGCTATTTCTTCTCGTACAACGTCGTCGGCGGCATCGTCTGGGTCCCGCTCTTCACCCTGTCCGGTTACTTCTTCGGCAACCTGGATTTCGTCAAACACAATTTCTCGCTGGTCATCCTGGCGATCATCTTCATCTCGCTCATCCCGGTCGTTGTGGAAGCGGTCAAGGCGAGACAGGAGGGCAAGGCCAAGAAAGTGGAAAGCGAGACGCCGTAAGGCGTCTCTTTTTTGCAACTTTTTCTCTCCCTGTTCATCCAACACACGGACAGGCATGTCCATCATCAAATCACCCAACAGGAGCCACATCCATGCCCATCTATGAATTCGATTGTAAGGAATGCAACCAGTCATTCGAAGAACTGGTCTTCAGCGCCAGCCGCATTGACGAAGTGACCTGTCCCAAGTGCGGCGGGAATCAGGTCAAAAAGAAAATGTCCACCTTCGCGTCGAAAGTTGCCGGGGGCAGTTCATCTTTTTCGCTGGGCAGTTCCGCCGCCTCGTGCGGCACCGGCAGCGTCTGAGGGACTTGATTCCCCGGCCGTGCGCCGGAATAGATTATGATGAACAAGCGACGTCGGAAAGCCCCGGCGTCTTTTTCTATGTTGGGGGTTCCATGCTAAACTATCTTTGAGAGCATATCCGAAAACATCACCACCAAGACACAAAGTCACAAAGTTTTCCTTAATTGGGAAGAACGTCCCGAGGGGTTGCCGTTAAGCCCTGGAGTGTTCGAAACAATCCTTCGGGACGGTGTTTGCGTGTTATCACCGATAATGTCTAATTTTCGCTTACCCACACCCCAAGGAGATCCCATGCTGCCCTTCCCCGCCCGCGGCCGCAGCCGCGACGAAGTCCTGTCTGCCATGCGCGCCGCCCGCGACCACGACATCCGCTGGAAGCAGGGGCGCGTCTTCGGCCTGGTCTACCACATCAGCGACGAGATAGACGCCCTGCTCCAGGAGGCCTTCAGCCTCTTCTTCGCCGAGAACGGCCTCAACCCAACCGCCTTCCCCAGCCTGCAAAAGTTCGAGACCGAGATCGTTGCAATGAGCGCCAGCCTGCTCGGCGGCGATGAACACGTGCGCGGCAACGTCACCTCCGGCGGGACGGAGAGCCTCCTGTGCGTCGTCAAGGCCGCCCGTGATTGGGCGCGGGTCCACCGCCCGGAGATCACCCAGCCGGAGATCGTCCTGCCCGTCAGCGGGCATCCGGCCTTCGACAAGGCCGGGCATTATTTTGGTGTGAAAATCGTCCACGTGCCGGTGCGGGAGGACCTGCGGGCCGACGTGAGCGCCATGATCCGGGCGGTGACACCCGACACGATCCTGATGGTCGGCTCGGCCCCGGCTTACCCGCACGGGGTGGTGGACCCCATACCGGAACTGGCCGCAGCGGCGCGGGAGCTTGGGCTGCTCTTCCATGTGGACGCCTGTGTCGGCGGTTTCATGCTGCCCTTCGTCCGCAAACTGGGTTATCCTGTGCCCGATTTCGACTTTCGCGTCGAGGGTGTGACCTCCATCTCGGCGGATTTGCACAAGTACGGCTACGCCGCCAAAGGCGCCTCGGTGATCCTCTACCGCAGCGCCGAACTGCGCCGCCAGCAGATGTTCGTCACCACCGAATGGTCCGGCGGAATCTACCCCTCCCCCACCCTGGCCGGGACGCGCCCTGCCGGGCCGATCGCCGCCGCCTGGGCCATCCTGAACTACCTGGGCGAGGACGGCTACCTCGACATCACCGCCAAGACGATGGAGACCGTGCGCCGCATCCAGGCGGGGATAAACGCCATCCCCGGCTTGAAGGTGATGAGCGACCCGGAGATGAGCGTCTTCGCCATCGGCCCGGCGGATAAAAACGGGCTGGACGTGTACGAAGTGGCCGACGAACTCTCGCGGCGCGGCTGGCACCTCGACCGGCAACACTTTCCCCAGACCCTGCATATAACGGTCAACTACGTCCACACGGCGGTGGCAGACGAGTTCCTCCGGGACCTGGCATCCGCCGCCGAAACGGTACGCAGGCCCGGGGTCCGCAAGACGCTGACGAGGGTCGCCCTCGGCGCGGCCAACGCGGTCGCACGGGTCCTGCCCGCAGCCTGGACCAGCCGTCTGATGTCCAAAATATCCGCCCTGCTTGGCGGGGGCGGCGGCCTGCCGGGACGGATGGCCCCGATGTATGGGCTGATCGGCACGCTGCCCAACCGGGGCGATTTGAAGGAATTGGTGCTGGATTTGTTGGATGGGATGACGCGATATGTAAGGCGGAATTAATTCCGCCTTACTTCAGTTCGACTGGGGGCATCGGGTTCAGGTTGCGCTTTTTGCCCCAGCGCTCGCCCGTCTGGCGGTGGATGGTCCAGATGTCGGCTTCCGACAGGTTGCGGGAGACCACCGCCGGGAAGGCCTCTTCGAAATAGACGTAGGGCGGGCGGTTGTCCAGGTTAGCGGAATGGTAATCCAGTTTCGCTTCCATCCCGTGGGCGTGGGTGATCTCGGTGTTGGGGTGATAGGTGAGGATGTTCGGGCTGGCGATGAAGAGCATGTCCTCGTCCACCAGTTCCTCGACCTTGGCAATCGTCTCCTCGATGGTCTCCGGCGTCTCCCCGTCCAGGCCGAACAGGATGGACGACCCGACCCGGATGCCGGAATAGCGCGCCAGCCCCAGCGCCTTGCGGACGCGTTCATCCCAGGGCTTTTTGGGGTTGATGTTCTTATGCACCTGCTTGATGACCGCCTCGGACATGCTCTCGATGCCGATGTAGAGGTAGGAACAGCCCGCCCGGTACATTTCATCCAGGACGAGCACGGCTTCTTCGAGGCGTTTGCGGGAGGCCAGGAAATCCACGGTAAGCTGCGCCCCCCAGGCCAGGTCCAGGACCTTGCGGGCTTCGACCCTGCACCCCATCACCTCGATCACCGGCGCGTCCGCCGCTTCGGCCTGCCGGCGGACCTCGCTCCAGGCCCGGCAGAAGTTGATGATCACGCCCACGTTCCCGCCCCAGAAGATCGAATCGTCGAAGAAGATCGCCTCCGCCCCATACCGGGCATATTCCAGCATCCGGTCAACCGCATTGTTGATTCCCGGGTCGCCAAAAGTAATGAAGCTTCCCACCACTGCCGAACCCTCGGAGCAGTACAGGCAATGGAACGGGCAGGCGTTCGTGACCATAAAATGGGCCGTGCGCGAGACATGCCCGTTTGTGTGGAAGATGGGGAACCTGGCCCGGATGGCAAAAGCCTTGTACGGCGACGGCAGCGAGGGCAGATCGAGCGGCAGGCCCCGGATGGGGAAAACGTGCAGGGATTGGGAGGCGCGGGCGACGATCACCGCGTTCCCGGCCGGCGGCCCAAACCGGGACCGGTAGCCTGCCAGCGCCTCGACGACCGCCTCCACGCTGACGGTCTGGCCACGGACGTCCATTGCCAGGGCGATGGCTTTCATCAAGATATCGAGGGCGTAATACCCCTGCCCCGAGACGAAAAAGTCGGCCACCGGCTCCACCTGTCCGCTTGCGATCATGGAGGGGGTGCTGCTGGGTTCCAGCCTTAGCCCGGCGTCGTCGAAGTGGATGGTCTCGTCCATGTGGCGACCGCCAAAGACGACCAGGCAATCCGGCAGGTGGGCGCGGACAGTGCGGGCGATATCAATGGCGTAGCGGTGTCCCGGCGAGACGGCGCTGACCAGCACCACTTTTGGCTTGACCTTCGCCAGCACTTTTTCGACGAAATAGGTTTTGACCGTCTCGTTCCAGACCCGAGGGTCGAAGACCGTCTGGTCGGTGTTGAGCAGGGGCGCGTCGTAATGGCGGATGCCGTTATCGTCCACGGCGGCGCGGTAGGCGTCTGAGGGGCGGAATCCCCATTGGGGGGCCAGGTCGTTGTACGGCGCATCGGGCGATAATCCCATCTCGCGGCTGCGGACGGCCTGGTCCACCGCGTAGGAGAGGGCCGAGTACAGGCACATCGGGTCGCCGGGGAACTCGATCTTCTCCTCGCTGGTGGACATGACCGGGGCCAGCACCGCCAGCACGGGGAAGGAGCGCGCCAGCCACTGGTTCTCCTCGCCGCTGAGAGCCGGGATTCGCTCCCAGGCGCTGATCCGCTCACGCAGCGCGGCCCGGCGCAAGTCCAGGTGCGCTTTCTGCAGACCGGTCAGGTCGAAAGTTGTGGGGTGAGAGTAGTCCGGGTGGATTTGAGTCGTCAAGGTCATCGCGCCTCCCTGAGGTAACAGTAAAGGTTGGCTGGCCCCGATGATAACACCGCACTCCCGTCTATGGCGGCGATGATAAAAAAATGTTGAGGCTTTGTAAGGTGGGCCAATCGCCCCTCCATTCGAGGGGAATTGATACCGGCGGTGTTTCTCTTGTTAGATTCGATGACGGAAAACAGAGGAGCAGCCATGTCCGCTACAACACAATCCAAAAAGTATCTCTCGTTCTGGACGAAACTGGTCTACGGCACCGGCGATTGGGGGACGGCCGGGTATGGAACCTTGCGCCAGATATTCTATGCCATCTTCCTGACCGACGTGGTCGGGCTTGAGCCGCGCCTAGCCTCGGTGGCGGCGCTGGTCGGCATCATCTGGGACGCGGTCAACGACCCGATCATCGGGATGCTCAGCGACCGGGTGCGTACCCGCTGGGGACGCAGGCGGCCCTTCCTGCTCTTTTTCTCGATCCCGTTCGGGTTGAGTTTCCTGCTCCTGTGGTTCACCCCGCCGTTCGAGAGCCAGGTCGCCAAAGCCGTTTTCATCACCCTGGCCTTCATGATCTCCGACACGCTGGAAACGCTGGTGGCGGTCCCGTTCTCGGCCCTGACCCCCGAACTGACCCCCGATTACGACGAGCGCACCTCGCTCACCGGCTTCCGCATGTTCTTCAACCTGGGCATTTCGCTGGTCACGGCAGTCGCCGCCCCCGCCATCGTGGACGGGGTGATCGCCGGAGGCGGGACGCAGCAGCAAGGCTACCTGGTTACGGCGGCCGTCTTTGGCGGCATGGCAGCCCTGCCCTTCCTGCTGATCTTTTTTGTCATCCGTGAGCGCCAATTGACGCCTGAACAAACTATCGAGGTCTCGTTCACAGAAACCGTCCGCACCGCCTGGGGCAACGTGCCGTTCCGCTTCGCCACCGCAGTCTACATGCTGAACTGGATCACCTTCGACCTGGTGGCGCTGGTGCTGCCGTTTTACCTGCTCTACTGGATTTCGAGCGGCGACCTGCTGGCGACCGCCACCGTCTTCGGTGTCAGCCTGCCCATCGAATCGGCGGTCTTTGCCATCCTGCTGGTCACGGCCGTGCTGGTGCTGCCTTTCTGGATCTTCATCTCGAACAGATTCAGCAAGCAGTCGGCTTATATATTCGGGATGGTATTCTGGGCGGTTGTCCAGTTGGCGATCTTCTCGATCAAACCGGGACAGGTGAGCCTGGTCCTGTTCATGAGCTTTTTGGCCGGCCTGAGCGTATCCTCCGCCCACATCCTGCCGGACGCCATGTTCCCGGACGTGATCGAATGGGACGAACTCCGCACCTGCCGCCGCGCCGAGGGGATCTACTACGGCGTCAAGAATTTCATCCGCAAACTGACCGGGGCTTTCGCCATCTTTATTGGCTTGCAAACATTGGGCTGGTTCGGCTACCAGACCCCGCCCGAAGGCGCGACCCGGTTCATGCAGCCAGACTCTGCCTTACTGGCGATCCGCATCCTGATCGGGCCGTTCGGAGCCATCCTGCTCTTCAGCGCGGTGGCCATGGCCTGGTTCTACCCGTTGACAAGAGAGCGTCACGCAAGGATCAGGAAATTATTGGAGAAGCGCAAAGTTCGGGAAGCAGGAGTTAGCGATTAACCAAAAACTGCCTCTCTACCAGAAGATCATCTACGGCTCCGGCGACTGGGGACTCTCGTCCCTCTCGATGATGCGCTCGGTCTTCTACGCCATCTACCTGACCGACGTGGTCGGCCTCGAACCGCGCCTGGCCTCCTTCGGCGCGCTGATCGGCATCTTCTGGGACGCGCTCAACGACCCGCTGGTGGGGATGCTCAGCGACCGGGTCCGCACCCGCTGGGGGCGCGGGCGGCCCTTCCTGTTGGTCTTCGCCGTCCCGTTCGCGGTCAGCATGGTCATGCTCTGGTACGCCCCGCGCTGGACCAGCCAGGCGGCCCTGCTGCTCTACGTCACCCTGACCTTCATGCTCTCGGATACGCTTTCCACCTTGATCTCGGTCCCGTTCCTTTCCCTGACCCCTGAAATCGCCCCCGGCTACGACGACCGCACCACCCTGACCGGCTTCCGCACCTTCTTCCAGCTTGCCGCCGGGCTGGCAGTGGTCGTCGCCGCCCCGGCCATCGTGGATGCAGTGCTGGCGGGCGGCGGCACCCAGCAGCAAGGATTCCTGCTCGTGGCGGCCGTTTTCGGCGGGCTGGGAGCCATCCCCTTCCTGCTGATCTTCGCCGTCATCCGCGAGACCGCCACCGAAGAAGAAATGCAGACCCTGCCCCTCAGCCAGACCCTGCGCCTGGCCTGGCAGAACATCCCCTTCCGTTACGCGGTCGGCATCCACATGCTCAACTGGTCGGCAGTGGACATGATCGCGGTCACCTTCCCGTACTTCCTGCTCTACTGGATCGCCCGGGGCGACCTGCTCGCCAAAGTGGATCTGTTCGGCCTGTCGCTCTCGCTCGAATCGGCCTTCTTCGGGCTGCTGATGCTAGGCTGCATCCTGGCCCTGCCGTTCTGGATGTGGTTCTCGCGCCGGCGCAACAAACGGGACGCGTACCTTGTGGGGATGGGGTTCATGATCGCGGTCGAGCTGCTCATCTTCGCCGTCCAGCCGGGACAGGTGGGCCTGCTCCTGGCCCTCGGCTTCCTCGCCGGGACGGGGATCGCCACGGCCTACGTGCTGCCTGATTCCATTTTCCCCGACATCATCGAATGGGACGAGTTGCGCACCCGCCGCCGCCAGGAGGGGATTTATTACGGGGCGCGCAGCTTCATCCGCAAGCTCACCGGCGGATTCACCATCTTCCTGGCGCTGCAGCTGCTCGGCTGGGCCGGCTACCAGGCCCCGCCGGACAGCGTGACCAGCTTCCAGCAGCCGGAACGCGTCGTAACGGTCATCAGGCTGCTCGTCTCGCCCGCCGGGGCGCTGCTCTTCAGCGGCGCGGTAGCCTTCGCCTGGTTCTATCCGCTCGACCGGTCGCGGCATGCCCGCATCCAAAACCTGCTCAACCGGCGCAAAAGCCGGAACGGCGCTCCCATCCCCACGCAGGAACCATAGTCTCCGGGGTGGCGTCTAATATGCGAAATTCGACCCAAAAACTAGACGAAGAGGAGAAAAATGAAAAAGAACCTGATACTCGTCACTGTCTTCATCATCGCCATTTTGACTCTGAGCGCCTGCGCCCCCGGAATTTCCAACCAATCATTGAACGACACCACCTGGAGCCTGGTCTCCTACGGCTCGGCCACGAACCCGACGCCGGCCGCAGCCGATATCGAAACCACCCTCACCTTCGGTGCGGACGGACAGGTGAGCGGCAACATGGGCTGTAATTCGTTCAGCGGCGACTTCGAGTTGAAGGGCGACAAGATCGAATTCGGCCCGCTGATGTCCACCCTGATGGCCTGCGAAGGCCCCGGCATGGACCAGGAAACCGCAGCCTTCAACGTGCTGCGCGAAACCGTCACCGCCAGCTTCGACGGCTCGAACCTGACCCTCACCGGTCCCGACGGCGACGTGCTGGTGCTGGCCCAAAAGTGACCCCGCCAGGGTCGCACCAAAGACACGGAGACCTGTTCGCCAGGCAACCTCCGTGTCTTTTTGTTTAAACGCCTGACTTCACACCCGTTTTGATTGGCACTTAAATAGCCCGGAGGGTTAAAAAAGGGCTATTGTAAATTCAGTTGCGCCACTATATGATATTCAAGACAAATCTTATCCAGATTTTATCGGTAGTTCAGGAGGCAGAATGAAACGCAAACGTCTTATTTCAGTTGCGGCAGCCGCCACTTTTTTGATGGTGGCCTTTTGGGTCGGAACCGTTTACGCAGCCACAGGCTGTTTCAACGACACCAACGGGCACAGGTTCGAGCAGGCCATCTGCTGGATGAAACAAAACAGGCTGGCAGTCGGCAACTTGTTCAAGCCCAATGACCCCACCACGCGGGGCCAGGCGGCGGCGTGGCTGCAAAAGGTTTCCCAGATCCCGCCCACGCAGGGACTGATCCTGATCAGCGAAGGATTCGGGAACTGGCAGCCGTTCTCTTCAAACGATAACATCGTTTTCGAAAATTATTCCAATGTTTCCTACGTCAAGAAAACCTCTACCGGCTCCAGCTATGTCTCGCTGCAACCTTCCATCCCCACAGTTTTTTACGGGCGAAAGCTGAAACTGCTTGGCGTTGAACTTTGCTACACAGCCTCTACAAACGTCTCACTTTCCTACGTGGAGATCAACACGTACACCCACACGGTCGGGGCAGGTTCGCGAACACTCCAATTTTCAGACAACACCGTCCGCACCGATTCGGCCTGCCGGTATTACAAGTTACCCACGCCGTTCCTGTTGACAGCCGAAGATGGGGCCAATATCTTTATTTCCGGGACCTGGAACGCCGCCAATTCACCACTGATCATCGGCCGGACGACTTTCGTGCTCGCACCAACCGGCGTCAAAGCGGCGCTCCCGAGCAGCGCGAACGAAGTCCTGCTCCAGGAGGGCGGTACCGGGCCGGATGGCGGGACCAGCGCACCGTAGCGATTCAGCGAGGCAGCATTTGGGGGATGAGAGTTTGAAAACGAAATAACCTCCGGTGGAACCGGGATCCGTCAGGGTGAAGCGTAGAGCCTTCACCCTGATATTTTGCTACCAGCCGTCAACTTCCCCAGGATCGCCAGCGTCTCCGGCTTGCCGCCCAGGCCGTTCTCCCCGCCGGGACCCACACACGAGGGACAGCCGTCTTCGCAGGCGCAGCCGGCTACCAATTCCAGCGCCCGCGCCAGCAATTCGTCGTGGAGTTCGAAGAGTTTTTCGCTGAAACCGATCCCCGCCGGGACCAGGTCATAGAGCACCACCGAGGGCTGCGGGAAATGTTCGCTGGCGACCGGCTCGATGTGCGTGCCCAGGTCACCGGGGTCGCACATCAGGAAGAGCGGAGCCAGGTTGCCAAGCACGTAGCTCAACCCCGCCAGCCCCGAGCGGACGCGGACGTTCGTCTCGGCCTGTTTGTGGCATTCAGGGCAGAGGGTGATGAGGTTGTCGAGTTGGTTGGCCTTATCCCGCAGGATGCGCCCGCTCTCATCCCTGAACATGCGGAAGGGGACTTTGTGGTGGACATCGTGCTGGCGGCCAGTTTCAGGGCGTCCGCAGACCTGGCAGGCATAGCCGTCCCGCGCCCGCACCTGCTCGCGGATACGCGGCCAATCGGGACCGTAGTCGTTGGGGGCGTTGGTCCACAGGCCCGCCTCGCTCAGGGATTTGACCGTTTCGTCCGAGATCGAGAGCCAGTAGCCGGTGGTCATCAACTCGGAGGGCGGCAGGTCGAGCGGCTCGCCGCCCAGAGTCTCGTGGGTGTACCAGCGGCGCTTGACGTAGCCCTTGACCTGGGTGGTGACTTTCAGGTCGCCCCAAAACTTCTTCGCCCCATAACCCCCATCCCCCAACCCGCCCTCTGCCGGGAATTCCGCCGAAATCTCCAACACCTCCACCGTCGTGCCTCGCAGCGGCTCGGTGTAGTAATCGCTTTCGACCGGGCGCAGGAGGGCGGTCTTTTGCTCCAGGTCGAGGCTTTCCACGAAATAGGCCTGGGCCTCGTGCAGGTAGATCGCCCCGGGGTGCGCCATCCAAACCGCGCTCTCGCCGTCCACGGTGCCGACGGTCTGTGGCTGGTCGCCCGCCGTTTGCAGCACTACGCTGTCGGGTGAGGCCGAGCGCAGCGAGATGTCGGCCGCGGGATAGGCGTCGGCCATCCAGTAGTATTTTTCGTTCGAGAGGTGGGCGTCCTGCCCGGCAACCAGGAATTGCAGGAACTCGTCCACGGTCTCGGCGGGCAGCGAGCCGAAGCCCTCGCCCCTGGCAAACGGCAGTTCGAACATGGCGCAGCGCAGGTGGTTGAGCAGGATCAGCAGGTGGTCGGGGTCCACCAGGGCCTGCTCGGGGGAGCGCTCGAACAGGTAATCGGGATGGCGGGCGAGGAACTGGTCGAGGGGCGCAGCAGACGCGACCAAAACCGATAAAGCGGGATCCAGCCCGCGTCCCGCGCGACCCGCTTGCTGGCGCGCGCTGGCGACGGTTCCCGGGTAGCCGACGAGGACGGCCGCGCCCAATCCGCCGATGTCTATCCCCAGTTCGAGGGCGTTGGTCGCCACCACAGCCCGGACCGAGCCGTCGCGCAGTCCTTTTTCGATCTCGCGGCGCTGGGCGGGCAGGTAGCCGGAGCGGTAGCCGCGGATCGAGTGGTAAGTGGGGAGTGGTGAGTGGGAAGTTTCGCCCGCTTTACTTTTTACTTCCCCACGCGAGTTCTGAAGATAAGACAGGATGAGTTCCACCGAGCGCCGCGAGCGGGCAAAGACCACCGACTGGATTTCGGCGTCGAGCAGCTCTTCCGTCAGGCGGACGGCTTCGAGCAGGCTGGATTTGCGCAGGCCGAGGGCAGGATCAACCACAGGCGGATTGTAGATGAGATGGTGGCGCGGGCCGCGGGCCGAGCCGTCCCGGTCTACCAGGCGGACGGGGCCCTCGAGCAGGCGTTCGGCCAGTTCACGCGGGTTGCCGATGGTGGCCGAGGCCAGGATGAATTGCGGATTTGCGCCATAGAACGCCGCGATCCGTTTCAGGCGGCGCAGGACGTTGGCGACGTGCGAACCGAAGACGCCGCGATAGGTGTGGGCCTCGTCCACGACCACGAAGCGCAGGTGACGGAAGAATTCGGCCCAGTTGGTGTGGTGCGGCAGGATGCCGGTGTGGAGCATGTCGGGGTTGGTGAGCACGAGGCGGGCGCGCTCACGGACGGTCTTGCGGTCTTTTTGGGGGGTGTCGCCGTCGTAGATGGCAGAGGTGAGTGGTAATTGGTGATTGGTAAGTGATGCTAAGACCGATAGCTGATGACTGATGACCGAATACTGATCCTGCGTGAGGGCTTTGGTGGGGAAAAAGTAGATGGCGCGGGCCTCGGGGTCTTCGAGCAGGGCGGCCAGGACGGGCAGGTTGTAGGATAACGTCTTGCCGCTGGCCGTGCCGGTGGACAGTACCACGTTTTCGCCGCGGCGGGCGTAGTCCCAGGCTTCGGCCTGGTGGCTGTACAGTTCGAAGATGCCCTGGCCGCGCAGCAGGGACGTCAGCGCGGGGGGCAGGTCGGGAGGCAGGGGACGCAGATCGGCGGGACGCTGCGGCAGGGTCCGCCAGGAGACGAGGTTCGGCCGCGTGGCGGGGTCAACCCGCCAGTGGTCCAGGAGGGAGGCAAGAGGCATGGGGGAATTTTATCATCCGCGAACCCCGCGCAATCCGCGTAATCCAATACAAAAGGTGGGTCTACCGTTTTTAGCGGGAAAACCTTTTGAAACACGAAGGAACACGAAGGAACACGAAGGTAACGAAGGAAAAACACGTGCGGCATTGCGGCTTTTCGCCCTTCGAGAGCCTTTGTGCCCTTTGTGTTGAGGCTCTTTCCCGTCAAAAACAGGAGGACCCAAAAGGTTTTGTTCACCAGGCATCTCGATCTAAAAATTAAGCCGCTCGATGTGTGAATCGAGCGGCTTGGAAGGCGCGGCGGGCTGTCGTTTAGCGTTTCTTCTTCCTGGATTTCGGCTTGGATTTCACCTGTGCCCGGCGAACCTGGGCAGGTGCGGCGGATTCGGAGGGGGCCGCTTCGACATACGCCTGGTGCAATTGGACCGGTTGGCTGACGGCCCGGACGCGCAGGTTGAGCATTTCGACGAAGACCGAGAAACCCATCGCAAAGTAGACGTAGCCTTTTTCGATGTGCTGGTGCAGGCCCTCGGCGATGAGCGAGGTGCCGATCAGGAGCAGGAACGACAACGCCAGGATCTTGACGGTGGGGTGGTCGCTGACAAAATCACTGATGGGGGTGGAGGCAAACATCATGATCGCCACGGCGATGATTACGGCAGTGATCATCACCCACAGGGCCTGGGCCATGCCGACCGCAGTGATGACCGAGTCGAGCGAGAAGACGATGTCGAGCAGACCGATCTGGATGACCACCGCGGTAAGCGTGGCGGCCACTTTGGCGCTGGCCTCGCCATGTTTGCCTTCCAGCTTGGTGTGGATTTCGTGGGTGGCTTTGGCGATCAGGAACAGGCCGCCGCCCATCAGGATGAGATCACGGCCCGAAATGCCGATATCGAACAGCGGCAGGGTGAAGAGCGGTGTTTCGAGTTTGATGATCCAGCTCAGCGAGAGCAGGAGCAGGATGCGGGTCAACAGGGCCAGTCCAAGCCCCAATCGGCGGGCTTTGGGCTGCTGGTCGTGCGGCAGTTTGTCGGCCAGGATGGAGATGAAGACGATATTGTCTATACCCAGCACGATCTCGAGCACGGTCAGGGTCAAGAGGGCGATCAGGTTTTCGGCTGAAAAGATATCCATGGGCTATTCCTCGTTTAAATTTTTTGGATTCTACCCGATTACGTCAAAAGATGTAGGTCACGTTCAAACGTGACCTGCATCTGGCGGCACACCACGCTAATTCCCAGAGAGCCAAACTTCTTCATCTTTTGACAAAAACATGCTCATCTTTTGGTGAAAACATCTTCATCTTTCGATAAAACCATGCTCATCTTTTAGCGAAAACTTCTTCATCTTTTGAGAAGAACATGCTCATCTTTTCTGCAAAACATCAATCCCCGTCCGCAACTCCCCGCACCCCGGTTTACTGAAAAGATGCCTTTGGCGCAGGAAAGGCTATCGCAGCCATAAAGTTTGACCTTAACACACTCTAATCCAGCGCGCTCCCGGCGGGTGTTACAATCCGGACAGGACACGTAGAATTCTGTTACGCACATGCGCTTGACACCCAAACACAAACTCACCATCCTGGTCATTTTCTATGGCCTGTGGGGGCTGGCGCTGGGGGTGAGCATCGCCAGGTACGGGTTGGGGGTCTCCACCGATTCGGTCGCCTACATGTTTGCCGGGAAGAACCTGTTCGCGGGCCAGGGGTTGACGAACTATGCTGGAGAGCCGTTCGTCGCCTGGCCGCCCCTGTACCCGGTCTTGCTGGGGCTGGTCCACAGCCTGACGGGCATCGAAGTGTTCCACGCCGCCATCCTGCTCCAGTTCCTGGCCTACGGGCTGGCTTCCATCGCCACCTCCCTGCTGCTCCAGCGGATATTCCCGCACAACTTCGCCCTCGCCCTGCTGGGGAGCGTAGTCATCGCCATCGGAAGCGTCGTCACCGTCACCTTCCAACTGGTCGGCACGGACTACCTCCACCTGGCCCTGGTGCTGGCGTACCTGTCCATCCTCGGCCAGTACGCCCGGACGCCAGGCACGGCCCGCGTCTGGTGGATGTCCCTGCTCGGCGGGACCATCGGCCTGCTGCGCTACACGGGACTGGCCGCGATCCTGACCGGCGCGGCCCTGGTCTTTGGCTACACCACTGGTTCCCTGCGCCGCCGTCTCACCCGGGCTTTCTGGACGGGTCTGGCTGCCCTGCCCGCCGCAGGCTGGGTCCTGGCCGAACGGTTCATCTTCCGCCTCCCCCGCCGGGAGCCGATCGAATTCCCGCGCAGCCTGGCGCAATATTCGGGTTCGATCCTCGAATGGTTCAGCCGCGCCGAGGTCGGGGAGGCCGGTCCGCTGCTCGTCTGGCTGCTGTGGGGAACCGTGGCCGCGCTGACCATCTTTTTGCTGGCCGCTCGCCGGGCGCAACCCGTTTTCGTCCCGGAATCGGTCGCCATCCTGGGTTACGGGCTGGTCTACACCATATTCCTGCTGGGGATTTCCAGCCAGGTGTACATCAACCGGCTGATCGGGCGTTTCGCGCTGCCGGTCTACGTCCCGCTCATCCTGCTGATGCTCCTGGCTGCGGAGGCGCTGGCCCGGCTGGCGCAGGCCCGGCTTGCGGGTGGCGCGGCGAAGATCGCAACGGCGGGGGTCGCGCTGGCGCT
>DIDQ01000090.1:9584-13968 GCA_002418215.1 Anaerolineales bacterium UBA5796 | reverse complement strand
TTGATCTGCCCGCAATTGGTGGCAACCGCGAGGTCGGCGATGGTGGCGTCCTCGGTCTCGCCCGAGCGGTGCGACATGACGTTGCGCATCCCCGCCCGGTGGGCCATCTCGACCGCCCTGAGCGTCTCGGTCAGTGTGCCGATCTGGTTGACCTTGACCAGCATGGCGTTGGCCGCGCCGCGTGCGATCCCCTGCGCCAGCCGCTCGGGGTTGGTCACGAACAGGTCGTCGCCCACCAGCTGCACCTTGCCGCCCAGCGCCTCCGTCAGGGCAACCCAGCCGTCCCAGTCGTCCTCGGCGCAGCCGTCCTCGATCGAGACGATGGGATAGTCCGCGACCAGCGCCTCGAGATAGCCGACGTTTTCCTCGGGCGAGAGCGTTACGCCCTCGCCCCTGAGTTCATAGCGGCCGCCCCGGAAATACTCGGTGGCGGCGCAATCGAGCGCGAGAACGATGTCGTCGCCTGGCCGGTATCCGGCCTTGTCGACGGATTTCAGGATCAGATCCAGCGCCTCGCGGGTCGAGGCGATGTCGGGGGCGAAACCGCCCTCGTCGCCGATGCCGGTCGAGAGCCCCGCGGCCCGCAATTCGGCCTTGAGGGTGTGGAACACCTCCGCCCCCACCCGCACCGCGTCGCGCAGCGACGTGGCGGCAACCGGCATGATCATGAATTCCTGGATGTCGATAGGGTTGTCGGCATGCTCGCCGCCGTTGAGGATGTTCATCATCGGCACGGGCAGCACGTGGGCGTGGACGCCGCCGAGATAACGGTAGAGCGGCAGGCCAAGCGAATTGGCGGTAGCTTTGGCGACTGCCAGGCTGACGCCCAGGATGGCGTTGGCGCCCAGCTTGGATTTGTTCGGCGTCCCGTCAATGGCGAGCAATTCCATATCTATGGCGCGCTGTTCGCTGGCGTCCCAGCCGAAGAGCGCATCCGCGATCACGCTGTTGACATTGGCGACCGCTTTGCCGACACCCTTGCCGAGATAGCGCTGTTTGTCGCCGTCCCGCAGTTCGAGGGCTTCATGCACGCCGGTGGATGCGCCGGAAGGCACGGCCGCCCGTCCCCACGAACCGTCGGCCAGAATGACTTCGACTTCAACGGTTGGGTTGCCGCGTGAATCGAGGATTTCGAGCGCAGAAATACTTTCGATGATAGTGTCCATTTTCAACTCCAGGGGTTATTATGCTTGAAAATACCGGGGATTAGTATAATCCACTTTCTTTGACCCAGACCTGTGAGGATTAAAGTTGAACGCGAATTATGAATTGGATGAACGCGACCGCAAACGTTTCCACTTTGAAATGACGCCTTTTCGGAAGGCCATCACTGCCATCCTGGCCGGTGTTTTTCGCCTGCTGATGAAAATGGAAGTAAGCGGTCTGGAAAACCTGCCTCTCGATGGGGCGGTGATCGTGGCGGCCAACCACGTCACCAATTTCGACGTCTTCCCAATGCAGTTCTCCCTGCCGCGTCCCATCTTTTTCATGGGCAAAGCCGAGTTGTTCAAAAACCCGGTTATGGATGCCGCCTTGCGGAACCTGGGAGCCTTCCCGGTCTACCGCGGCGAGAAAGACCGCTGGGCCAGCCTCCATGCGGGCCGGGTGCTCGATCACGGCCAGACCCTGGGCATGTTCCCCGAGGGGACTCGCTCGCAGAGTCTGGGGCTTGGGGTTGCCAAAACCGGCGCCGCGCGTTTGGCGATTGAAAAAGGGACGCCGATTGTGCCGATGGCGATTACCGGAACGGACCAGTTCTTCAAGCGTTTCCCCCGCCGGGCGCGCGTGACGGTGAGCCTGCTCCCGTTGCTGCTGCCGTATCCCGGCGAGACGCCGCTGGCGCTGACCGACCGCCTGATGTTTGCCCTGGCTGCGGGATTACCCGAGAACATGCGCGGGGTCTACACCGAAATTCCGGAGGGGTTCCGCGATAATCGTCAGGAAGCCAAAGCTTGAACCAGGTAGGCCAACCCGGTAACGACGGAAATGCAGATGAAGCATACCAGGGCCAGTTTACCGAATTTGGTTTTTGTGTCATCCATCCTGAGGCCTCCCGGTCCCATTCCCGTTTTTGTCTCTGGCGGCTTTGACCAGGCCGATGAACAGGGGATGCGGACGCATCGGGCGGGATAAAAACTCCGGGTGGAACTGGCTGGCAACCATGTAGGGGTGGTCAACGATTTCGGCGATCTCGACCAGTTTCCCGTCCGGCGACATACCGGAGAAAGCCATACCGGCTTTTTCGAATTCAGCCTTGAAAGCGTTATTGAATTCGAAACGATGGCGGTGGCGTTCATCCACCTGCTCCACGCCGTAAGCTTTGGCGGCTTTGGTTTCGGGCGTCAAGACACAGGGGTACAACCCCAGGCGCATGGTGCCGCCCATGTCGGTGATGGCGCGCTGCTCGATCATCAGGTCAATGACGGGGGTCTCGGTGCTGCGGTCGAACTCGCTGGAGTTGGCATCTTCGTGATCGAGCACGTTCCGGGCGAATTCGATGCACATCACTTGCATACCCAGGCATAATCCGAGATAGGGTATTCTTCGCTCGCGGGCGTAACGGGCGGCCATGATCTTGCCCTCGATCCCGCGTGACCCAAACCCGCCAGGGACGATGATCCCGTCTGCGTTTTGCAGGATGTCCCAGCCCTTGTTTTTCTCCAGGTCAGTCGAATGGACCCAGCTGATCTCCGCCTCCACGCCAACCGAGAGGGCGGCATGTTTCAGCGCCTCGCGCACCGACATGTACGCGTCGTGCAGTTCCACGTATTTGCCTACCAGGGCGATATTGACCGCCGGTTTGGGCTTGCTGACCTCCGCGACCATCTTTTGCCAGGCTTTCCAGTCGGGGGTGCGCGTGGCTTTCAGTTTCATCTTGTCAACGATGAAATCCGCGATCCCGTATTTTTCGAGCAGCATCGGCACTTCGTAAAGCACCGGGGCCGTCTGCATCGGGACGACGGCTTCCTTGTCCACATCGCAGAACAGGGCGATCTTGTCGGTCAGTTCTTTCTCGATGGGGTGGTCGGAGCGGGCGATGATCATGTTCGGCGAGATGCCGATGGAGCGCAGCGCGGCGACCGAGTGCTGGGTTGGCTTGGTCTTGAGTTCGCCGGTCGCGCCGATGTAGGGCAGCCAGGTGACGTGGATGAAGAACACGTTCTCGCGCCCGACTTCGTTCTTCATCTGGCGCAGGGCCTCCATAAAAGGCTGCGACTCGATGTCCCCGACCGTGCCGCCGACCTCCACCAGGACGATCTCGGCCCCGGTCGTCTTGGCGACCAGCCCGATCCGGCGCTTGATCTCGTTGGTGATGTGCGGGATGACCTGGATGGTGCCGCCCAGGTAATCGCCGCGCCGTTCCTTCGAGATGATTTCGGCGTACACTTGCCCGGCGGTGAAGTTGGAGACCCGCGTCAGGGGGACGTCAATGAACCTTTCGTAGTGGCCCAGGTCCAGGTCCGTTTCCGCTCCGTCGTCGAGCACGAAAACTTCACCGTGCTGGTAGGGACTCATCGTCCCCGGATCAACGTTGATGTAGGGGTCCAGTTTCTGCACGCCGACCGCGAAACCGCGTTCTTTGAGCAGCATCCCCAGCGCGGCGGCGGTCACGCCCTTGCCGACCGACGAGACGACCCCGCCGGTAAAGAAAATATATTTTGTAGCCATTCGAACCTCTCAAAATCTGATGTTTGCAATTTCCGGGAGTGTAAATTTGGGTTGCAAGTGAGGGAGATGCCCGGTCATACAAAGGAAGCGGGGAGGGCGTTTTGCCCTCCCCGTTGGGGTTGCGGTCTGTTGGGGGTAACGGCTGGTTTCCTGTTCATCCGACCAGTTTGGCAAGGTCTTCTGCGGCGCGGCGCATCTCAAGGAATATCAGGCCCAGTTTTGCTTCCTGGCGGGCAAGGGCGGTCAAGACCGCTTCTTCGCCAACAGAAGTCAGGACGATTGCCCCGGCGTTGCCTTTGATGTAAACCTGGTCGAGTATTCCGCGGCCGAGTTCGCCGGAAATGCGCTCACCCAGGCTGAGCATGGCTGCCGACATGGCTGAAACCCGGTCTTCCTCCACCTCTTGCGGGAGGGCAGAGGCCATGATCAGGCCATCAACAGAAACGATGGCGGAGGCTTCGATATCGGGGGCAGAAGCTTGCATTGTGCGAAGGCGTTCGACCATTTGCTCAGCGCGTGATTTTGTCATAGGGGCAGCCTTTTGATGGAGAGTATGATGCCAAAGTTTACCATAATTTCTGACGCATAATCATGGGCTTTAAGGCTGTAGATTGCAAAACCCTCACAGTTTCAGAGAAAATCGGCTCTTTGATATTTTATGGGGTCGCCCATTTTTTCACCACAGAGATCACAGAGTCCACAGAGAAAAACATTT
>DIDQ01000090.1:9005-9518 GCA_002418215.1 Anaerolineales bacterium UBA5796 | reverse complement strand
CTTAAACCTGAAGAGCCAGAAAATCGGGTCCATAGCAGGGCGAGTTTGGATTATCGGATCAATTGGCACTTGACAAATAAGATATTAAAGGTAGAATTATTATCAATAAATTCTAGTAAATTATTTTGGAGACACACTGTGTATTCTTGCATCTGTCTGAGGCGGGGATCGTAACCACCGCCTCTTCGAAAAGCTAAAACAGCAGTCAACTTCGGAAGACGGTGGCCGGCCCCGCATGTAAACTCTCGTTTGCGTGGCGACCTGCGCCGTCTTTTTGTTTTCCAGTTGGCTGCTGTTTTTAATTTGGAGTGAGCAATGACTTTAACGAACATTGATTTTTCCCGCATTCGAACCAGCCTCGGACAAGGGTTGGATTCTCGGGTGGGGAATACCCCCCTCATCCCGCTGCGGCGCGTGATCCATTCGACTGCGCTCAGGACAGGCTCCAGCCTGCCGCTGTCGGTCCAGGTTTTGACCAAGGCTGAATGGTTCAACCCCGGCGGCTCGGTCAAG
>DIDQ01000090.1:7699-8919 GCA_002418215.1 Anaerolineales bacterium UBA5796 | reverse complement strand
TCCGGCAACATGGGCATCGCCTATGCCACCTTCGGCGCGGCCTACGGTATCCCCGTGACCCTAACCCTGCCCGCCAACGCCAGCCCCGAACGGATCAGCATCCTGCGTGCCCTCGGCGCGGAACTGGTGCTGACCGATCCCCTCGAAGGCTCGGACGGGGCCATCCAGGAGGCCCGCCGCATGGCCGCCGAAGCCCCGGATTTGTACTGGTACGCCAACCAGTACGACAACCCCTCCAACTGGCACGCCCATTACCTGTCCACCGGCCCCGAGGTCTGGCACCAAACCGACGGCCAGGTGACTCATTTCGTCGCCGGGCTGGGCACCTCCGGCACGCTGACCGGCGTGGGCCGCTACCTGCGGGCGATGAACCCGGAGGTGCAATTGCTCGCCATCCAGCCGGACGGCCCCTTCCACGGACTCGAAGGCTTGAAGAATATGGATACGGCCCTGAAACCGGGCATCTACGACCCTGCCTTGCAAGACCGGGTGATCCGGGTATCCACCGAGGCGGCCCACGAAATGGTGCGACGCCTGGCGCGGGAAGAAGGACTGTTCGTCGGCATCTCGTCCGGGGCGGCGGCTGTTGCAGCCATTGAAATCGCCTCTGAATTGGAATCCGGCGTGGTCGTGACCGTCTTCCCGGATGCGGGCTACAAGTACCTGAGCGACAAGGCGCTCTGGGAAGGATAACTTTGTCATGCTGAGCGCAGCAAAGCATCTCGGACCCTTCGCTTCGCTCAGGGTGACATCCATTAAAGGAGATGTATGACATTGCAGATTTCACAAGAAATATTGGACCAAATCCACCGGCACGGCGAAACGGCGTATCCTGAGGAGGGCGCGGGGTTCCTGCTCGGCGCCGACGGCGATTCCCGCCAGGTCAGAGCGATCCACCCGCTGGCCAACGCCCGCGAAGACTCTGCCCGGCATAACCGTTACCTGATCACGCCCCAGGACTATCTCCAGGCCGAGATAACGGCGGACAGGCTCGGGTTGAGTCTGATCGGGGTGTTCCATTCCCACCCGGACCACCCCAACCGTCCGTCTGAATTTGACCGGGAGTGGGCGCAGCCGTTCTTCTCGTACATTATTACCAGCGTAAACGGCGGCCTGGCCGTCGAATCCCGCTCATGGCGCTTGCAGGAAGACCGCAGCGCTTTTATCGAAGAAACTATCGAAACAAAAAACTAAAACCAGGAGTGCGGACTTCAGTCCGC
>DIDQ01000090.1:6569-7594 GCA_002418215.1 Anaerolineales bacterium UBA5796 | reverse complement strand
GAAACCTGCCCGGCCAAAGACCCCAACATGGGGCAGATGCTCGTCCAGCACGTGAGCAAGTCGAATGCGCGCAAGTTTGGCGTGGACATCCTCGGCGACGTTGTCCTGGACAGCCAGCACACGTTCGTGTTGATCCTCGAAGCCGAGGACAAGGCTTACGTTGACAACTTCATGCAGCCCTTCGCCATGGCCGGATCGGTCGAGATCACGGCCGCCTCAAGCTGCGAAGCGGTCGTCGAGCGGGGCGGCTGCGAACCGGTGTTGGCAGCCCATTCGTAAGGCGGATTGCCAATCCGCCCTACTTTGTCCTACTGTAAAATAGGAGCATTATGACCACTTTGCGTATCCCCACCCCTTTGCGCCCTTACACTGAAGGACAGGGTGAATTGCAGGTTTCGGCCCTCACCGTCGGCGAAGCCATGCAGGAACTCGTCAGCCGTTTCCCGGCCCTCAAGCCGCACCTGTTCAACGAGCAGGACGACCTGCGCAGTTTCGTCAACCTGTTCGTCAACGATGAAGACATCCGCAGCCTGGACGGGGCCGGAACCCCCCTCAAAGAAAGCGATAGGCTGATGATCATTCCCTCGATTGCAGGAGGTTGACGTGTTCACTTTTCCATCCCCTCCGGCGAACCCGCCGTTGACCCATGAGGAAATCCTGCGCTATTCGCGCCACCTGCTCATCCCTGAAGTCGGGCTGGACGGGCAGCGCAAGCTCAAAGGTTCGTCGGCGTTGGTGATCGGCACCGGCGGCCTCGGCTCGCCGGTGGCGCTCTACCTGGCCGCGGCCGGGGTCGGCCACATCGGGTTGGTGGATTTCGACGTGGTGGACAGTTCCAACTTGCAGCGCCAGGTGATCCATGGCGTCGAACGCATCGGCCAGCTCAAGGTTGAATCGGCCCGCCAGCGCCTGCTCGACCTGAACCCGGATATCGAGGTGACAACCTTTAACGAACCCTTCACCTCCGAGAACGCCATGCGGATAGCCGGGGATTTCGACGTGATCATTGACGGCACCGACAATTT
>DIDQ01000090.1:4985-6514 GCA_002418215.1 Anaerolineales bacterium UBA5796 | reverse complement strand
TGGGCAAGCCGAACGTCTACGGCTCGATCTTCCGCTTCGACGGGCAGGCCAGCGTCTTTTACGCCAAAGAGGGACCCTGCTACCGCTGTCTCTTCCCCGAACCGCCGCCGCCGGGATTGGTCCCCTCCTGCGCCGAGGGCGGGGTGTTGGGCGTCCTGCCGGGGACGATTGGCACGATCCAGGCCACCGAGGCGCTCAAACTGCTGTTGGGGATCGGCGACACCCTGCTCGGCAAACTGCTGCTCTACAACGCCCTGGACATGTCGTTCGAGTTCGTCAAGCTCAAGAAGAACCCCAATTGTAAGATATGCGGACCGAACCCGACCGTGACCGGGTTGATTGACTACGAGGAGTTCTGCGGCGTCCCCGGCCACGGACAGGACGTGGGGTCTGCCGGCGCAGACTGGGACATTTCGGCCCCCGAGCTGGCCCAGCGCTTGCAGCACAACCACATCCGCCTGATAGATGTGCGCGAGCCGCACGAACTCCAGATTTCAGCTTTGCCCGGGGCAGAGAACATCCCCCTCGGCCAGTTGGCCGGCCGCCTCTCCGAGCTGGATTCGGCCCAGGAGATGGTCCTGTTCTGCAAGACCGGCTCCCGGTCGACGCGGGCGCTGGAACTGCTGCTGGGGGCGGGCTTCCGCAAGATCAAGAACCTGCAAGGCGGGATCAACGCCTGGGCCAGGGAAATTGACCAGAGTTTGCCGATCTATTGATTTTTGATTCTTGTGAGCCACGCAACAAAACTGCTCCCAGCGAGGAAAGCTGGGAGTAAGTTGTTGCAGGTTACTTTACAATCCCCCGATCATCCAAAAACTCAACAGGCTCATTATCCTTGCCGTGCTCCCACATCAGGGAGTAGAACCAGATCCCGGTCTCGCCGATCCAGAAGTCGGCGGGAGTGAAGGTCATGTTCGAGTCGATGGGTTTCTTGTCGCTTTCGGGCGTATATTCTGCCTGCCAGCCGAAGAGTTCTCCCTTCCAGTGCTTTCCAAGCGAATGAAGGTGGTTTGCAAAGGCTTTGACCTCCTTCAAATCCGGGACGGCCAGCGGCAGGATGGGTTCATAGTTTCCATGAGCAGGGATTTTGGCCTTAACCGTTGACATGCTTGCTTTTCTCCGTAGTCCATGCGTTTGGATGAAAAAGTATAACACTTCCGTATGAGGACAACATTACGCGTGTTCCAAGCCCGTTTACGGTAAAATACTCGATGTAAAAAGGAGAGAAAATGTCATATTTATCCGTTTCGGAAGCCAGGAATGTTTATGACAATATCCTCGGCGCTATCGGCTGGACTCCGCTGGTCAGGTTGGGCCGCGTAGCTCACGAGATGGCCGCGCCGGTGTATGCCAAGCTGGAATACCTGAACCCCGGCGGCTCGGTCAAGGACCGGGTGGGGCTGTACATCATCGGGCAGGCCGAGCGGCGAGGGGAACTCAAGCCCGGCGGGACCATCGTCGAGGCGACCAGCGGCAACACCGGGGTGGGACTGGCGATTGCCGCCTCGCTCAAGGGTTACAAGACCATC
>DIDQ01000090.1:3267-4963 GCA_002418215.1 Anaerolineales bacterium UBA5796 | reverse complement strand
TCGTCATGCCCGACAAGATGAGCGAAGAGAAGATCAAACTGCTGCGGGCTTACGGGGCAAAAGTGGTCATCACCCCGACCGCGGTCGCGCCGGAAGACCCGCGTTCGTATTACGAAGTCGCCAAACGCTTTGCGCGTGAAACGCCCAATGCCATTTTAGCCAACCAGTACCACAACCCGGACAACCCCAAAACCCACGAGCTGACGACCGGGCCTGAGATCTGGGAGCAGACCCAGGGTCGGGTGACGGACGTGGTGATCGGCATGGGCACGGGCGGCACCATCAGCGGCGTCGGGCGCTATCTCAAGGCCCAGAATCCCCAAATCCGCATCGTGGGCGTGGACATCGAAGGCTCGATCCTGAAAGAGATTTGGGAAAACGGCGGCCAGGTCCCGCCCGGCGTGGAAGCCGCCACCTACAAACTCGAAGGCATCGGCGAAGACTTCCTGCCCTCCACGACCGACCTGTCGGTGGTGGACGCTATCGTGCGGGTGAACGACAAGGAAGGGTTCCTGGCGGCCCGACAGTTGGTGCGCGTCGAAGGCATCTTCGCCGGAGGCTCGTCCGGGGCGGCCCTGGCCGGGACGTTGAAATACGCCCGCCGCCTGCCCGCCGACCGCTACGTCGTCACCCTCTTCCCTGATTCGGGGTCGCGCTACCTCTCGAAGTTCTACGACAACAAATGGATGCGGGAGAACGGTTTCCTGGGGCTGGAATTCGGCGAAGTGACCCTGGCCGATTTGCTGGCAGCCAAGCCGGTCAAGGCGCTCTACACCGCGACCCTCGGCGAACCCGTGCGGGAGGTGATGGGGACCATGCGCGAACTCGCCATTTCGCAGATGCCCGTCACCAGCCCGGATGGGAAACTGGCCGGCACGCTCGACGAAGTGGACCTGCTCAACCACATGCTCGACGCTCACGACCATTCGCAGGACGAAACCATTGACGGATTGGTGCAGCACGCCCGGGCCGTCTTCCCGCCGGAGACGCCGCTCGAAGAAGCCATGCCCCTGCTGACCGACGGCTACGCCCTGATCGTGGTCGAAAACGGCAGCCCGGTCGGCATCCTGACCAAAATAGACGTGCTCGAATACCTGGCCGGAAAGATTTAACCCAGCGCCTGTTCCAGGTCGGCCAGCAGGTCGTCCACGTGCTCGATGCCGACCGAGAGCCGCACCAGCCCGCCAGAGACTTCGAGCTGCGACCCCTGGGTCGAGAGGTGGGTCATCGCCGCCGGGACTTCGATCAGCGACTCGACCCCGCCGAGCGATTCGGCCAGGGTGAACAACTTCGTCCGCTCGGCCATCCGTACCGCCGCCTGGGGACTTTCCATGACGAAGGAGATCATCCCGCCGCCGTTCTTCATCTGGGACCTGGCGACCGCCCGCTGCGGGTGCGACTCGAGGAACGGATACATCACCTCCCGGACCCGGGGATGGTCTTCGAGCCATTGAGCTATTTTCAAAGCCGACTCGGCGTGCCGCTCCATGCGCAGGGCCAGGGTCTTGATCCCGCGCAAGACGAGGAAGCAGTCCAGGGGTCCCGGCACCGCACCGGAGGCATTTTGCAGGAAGGCCAGCCTTTCGGCCAGGTCCGCATCCTTCACGACCACCGCTCCGCCGACCACGTCCGAGTGGCCGCCGAGATATTTGGTGGTCGAGTGAACCACCAGGTCCGCGCCCAGTTCGAGCGGGCG
>DIDQ01000090.1:0-3224 GCA_002418215.1 Anaerolineales bacterium UBA5796 | reverse complement strand
GGTGTTGTCCACCGCCAGCAGCGGGCGGCTGGGATGGGACTTGAGCGCCTCAGCCACGGCCCGGATGTCGGTGACGCGCAGCAGGGGGTTGGTCGGGGTTTCGAGCCAGACCAGGCGCGTGTCGGGGGTGAGGGCTTCGGCCACGTCCTCCGGGTCGGTCGTGTCCACGTAGCTGAACGTCAATCCGAAGCGGGTGTGGACTTTGTCGAACAGCCGGAAGGTCCCGCCATAGACATCGTTCCCGGCCAGCACGTGGTCGCCGCTTTTCAGGAGTTGCAGCACGGTATTGGTGGCGGCCAGCCCGGAGGCAAATGCGAACCCGTGACTACCGCTTTCGAGGGCGGCCAGATTGTCTTGCAGGGCTTTGCGGGTCGGGTTCTGGGAGCGGGAATACTCGTAGCCGTGACGCGGCCTGCCCACCCCGTCCTGGGCGTAGGTGGAGGTCTGGTAGATCGGCGGCATGACCGCCCCGGTGACGGGGTCCGGTTCCTGCCCGGCGTGGATGGCGAGGGTTTCGAATTTCATGGAGTCTCCTGATACGTCTCTGATATTTTGTTTAGACTGCTTGATTATAATTGACCCATCTTATCCGAATTGGAGTGTGTATGACGAAAACCATCCTGGCTGTATTGGCCCACCCTGACGACGAGTCTTTCGGCATGGGCGGCACGCTGGCCCTCTATGCCCGAAAAGGCTTCGACGTTTACCTGGTCTGCGCCACACGCGGCGAAGCCGGCGCGGCAGACGACGAGCATCTCAAGGGGTTTGCGACGGTCGCCGAGATGCGCGAGGCCGAATTGCGCTGCGCCGCTGAACATCTCGGTTTGAAAGACGTGTTCTTCCTCGACTATCGCGATTCCGGTATGCCCGGCTCGGACGACAACCGGCACCCGAACGCCCAGATCAACGCGTCCCTGGACGAGGTGGCGGGGAAGGTCGCGCATTACATCCGCAGCCTGGAACCGGACGTGGTGCTGACTTTCGACCCGATCGGCGGATACCGCCACCCCGACCACATCCACATCCAGCAGGCGACGGTGCTGGCCTTCGAAAGAGCCGACGACGGAGCGTTCCACCCGGAGGCCGGTTCGCCGTTCAAGCCGCGTGGACTGTACTTCCACATTTTCCCGCGCTGGTTCCTGCGCCTCATGGTCGGCATCATGCCGCTTTTCGGCCAGAACCCGCGCAAGTTTGGCCGCAACAAGGATATTGACCTGAAATCCATTGCCGAAGTGCGCTTTCCCACCCACGCCCGGATAGACATCACCCCGGTTGCGGAGGCGAAGTCCGCAGCCAGCGCCTGCCACGCCTCGCAAGGCGGCGGCCAGATGCGGCGCGGGCTGATGGGTTTCGTGACCCGGGTCTTCGGGGAGCGGGAAGCCTACATGCAGGCCTACCCGCCGGTCAACGGGCGGAGGCGGGTCAAAACGGATTTGCTGGAAATTTAGTACACAAGTGTCACTGCGAGCACAGCGAAGCAGTCTTCTGCACTGAGGGGAAGATTGCATCGTCGGTCTTCGACTTCGCTACGCTCAGACCTTCTCGCAATGACATTGAGAATTGTTCTCTGTGGTCTCTGTGCCTAGTGGTGAAGCTCTTCCGCCTTGGCAAACATCGTCCCGATTGCTGCGGAATGAATTCCGCGTTACGGATCTGCGGAGATGACGATCTGGTTTTTCCCCAACTCTTTGGCTTTGTAGAGCGAGTTATCGGCCCGTTTGAGCATATTTTCGACCGGCTCGCCGGCTATGAACGAGGTGATCCCCACGCTGATGCGGATGGGGGTGGGGATCACCTCTTTTAACTTCCGGCTGAGACGGTCCATAATGTAATGGGCCTGTTCGACGCCGGTATGGGGCAGGATGATGATGAACTCGTCGCCGCCCATGCGGGCTGCGGTGTCGCTTTCGCGCAAGTTTTCGAAAAGCAGCCCGCCCACTTTTTGAAGGGCCAGGTCGCCCTGGTGGTGACCGAAGTTATCGTTGATGCTCTTGAAATCGTCCAGGTCGAACATGGCGACAGTGAGCGGGTCGTGGTGATCGGAACTGGCGCAAATCTCCTTTTCCATGGTCTGCTGGGCGTAGCGGCGGTTGTACAGGCCGGTCAATTCGTCGGTGATGGACAGGCGCTCCATTTCGCTCGATTTTTCGAGCAGGTCGGCTTCGATCAGTTTGCGCTGGGTGATGTCGTGGACGGTGACGATCCGTCCGAGCAGGCGGCCTTTGAGGTTGGTGATGGGGGATTGGCGCACGTCCACGTAGAACGGCGGTTTCTCTGACAGGGCGACTTCGATCAGGCCGTCAGTGGGGCGGTGGATCCATTCGACGAGACCGGGCCAGGGGTCCAGTAACGCTGCGATCTTTTCTCCTGCGGGGAATTCTTTCCAGCCAAAGAGGCGGGTTGCGGCGGGGTTCGAGTCCAACAGGCGGTCCTGGACATCCAGGACTAAAATCCCGTCATTCAGGTTTTCGATCAGCTTTGTGCGCGCCACGGGGATGAGGCCGCTGAACTTGTCTTTGAAGAAGCCTTGCCCCAGAAGGATGCTGGTGAGGGCAAAAGATAGCGGGGCCAGGTCCAGGCCTGGGATCAGGTTGATGTTGAGCAAATATAAGATCCCGGCTGCAAATGGGATGGCCAGGGCGAGGATGAGATACCCAAAGTGATGGCGGTAAAGATTGTGGGCTTGCGAGTAATCCCGGAGGTACATGCCAATGACCAAGACCAGGCCGGCGTAAACGTAGACCATGTAAACCCAAAACATTGGGCCGTGGTAATACTTATAGAGGTTGTATGGGCCGGGGATAGGCATGTAGCCGGTCCAGATCAGGTGGTGGTATTCATTGGTGAAGGCCAGGATGACCGTCGTGACGGGAAGCGACCAGATCAGGAACAGGGCTTTTTTGGAGAGCCATTCCTGGCGGTTGGTGTAGTACACGGTGAATACGATCAGCAAGGGGGCGGTGAAGCCGCCAAACAGGTATTCGATTTTGGCCCAGAAGATCTTGCTGTTCAGGTCAACGACAAGGGTTTCCATCCCGGCTGAAAAGGACCATCCCATGGCGGCAAGCAGCATCCAGAACATTACGAGCGACGGTCTGGACTGGCGCCGCTTCCAGGCGGCAAGGGTGACAGCCGCAATATTGATTGTGACGATTGCAAAGAGGATCGTAGGGAGGGTGACCTGGAAATCCATGTTGATGAAATTATACCCAGGTCGGTCGAAA
>DIDQ01000008.1 GCA_002418215.1 Anaerolineales bacterium UBA5796 | reverse complement strand
AAATTTTATTGGCTCTTTGATATTTTATGGGGTTGCCCATTTTTTCACCACAGAGATCACAGAGTCCACAGAGAAAAACATTTAAAATCTCCGTGTGCTCGGTGGTAAAACGGGTTTTCACCCCACTTAAACCTGAAGAGCCATTTAATTTACAGAACTTGGCGACTTTGCGGCCCGGCGTCTTAGCATTAAAGGTCTTGACCTTTTTGCAGGGGAGTCTTCTCATGAAAAAGCGCAATTCTCAACCGACCTGGGTATAATCTGCCCATGTCCATCCTTCAACTCCCCCTGATCCTCGAAACCCGCCGCAACCACGCCATCGAGCACGGCGCGATCCACATCCTCGGCGCAAAGTTCCCCGGCAAATCTTTCGCCGGGCATTCCAACCCGACCGGGTTCATCATCATCGGCGACGTGCCGCTTGAGGACGTGGCCAGGGCCGCGGCCCAATCCCTGACCCGTTTGCGGGCCGGGGAACGCCAACTGGCGATCCATCCCGGCTGCGGGACGAACTTCGCGACCTCGGGCCTGCTGGCCGCGACCCTGGCCTGGCTCCCGCTGTCGGTTGGCCGGACGCGGCGCTCCAAATTGCTCCTGCTGCCGTTCGCCATCCTGCTCGGCGTGTTCGGATACGCGCTGGCCCAGCCGTTCGGCCCCGTCATCCAGGCCAGGATCACCACCGAGGCCGATCCCGGAGACACGCGCATCACAAAGGTGACGCCGGTCCGCTTCGGGAGAGGGAACGCCCATTACGTGACGACCCGGCCCACAGGTCCATGAGCGATCCGGCCCACGTCTTCGTGCTCTACGGCAACGACGAATACGCCATCGCCAAACGGCTGGCAGACTTCGAGTCCGGCTTCAGCGACCCCACCAGCGCCGGCATGAACACCTCCCGGCTGGAGGGCAAAAGCCTGCGCGACGACGAGCTGAACAACGCCGTCAACGCCATGCCCTTCCTGGCCCCGCAGCGGCTGGTCATCCTGCGCGAACCGTCTGCCAAATACAACAATCCCTCTTCGCGCAAGAAATTCGGCGAGTTCCTGGCCTCCGTCCCGCCGACGACGAGACTGGCGCTGGTCGAGGCGGTGGAAAACAACAAGCGCGAGGAAGAGGCCCACTGGCTGCTCAAATGGGCCGCCAAAGCCGGGAGCGGGGTCAAGACCGAGCGCTTTATGATGCCCAAGGCCCGCGACCTGCCCGGCTGGATCATCGCCGAGACCAAAAAGCAGGGCGGCGAGATCGAACCGGCCGCGGCGGCCCGGCTGGCCGAAATGGTCGGCGAGAACACCCGCCAGGCCGCCCAGGAGATCACCAAACTGCTGACTTACGTCAATTTTGGGCGCAAGGTGGCCCTGGCTGATGTCGAGATGGTCAGCGTGACGACCGCCCAGGGCGACATCTTTGCCCTGGTGGACGCCCTCGGCCAGGGGCAGGGGCGGGCGGCCCAGTCCATGCTCCACCGCCTGCTGGACGAGCAGGATGCCTTCTCGTTGTTCGGGATGGTCATCCGCCAGTTCCGCCTGCTGCTGATGGCGCGTGAACTGCTGGACAGTTCATCCACGCAGCCGGAGATCCAGCAAAAGCTGGGGTTGCACCCGTTCGTGGCCGAGAAAGTCACCAAACAGGCGCGGGGGTTTTCGATGCCAACGCTGGAAAACATCTACCGCCGCCTGCTGCGCATGGACGAGCAGGCCAAGAACGGCGAAGTCCCCCTGGATGTGGCGCTGGATGTGTTCGTGGTGGAGTTGGTGAAGTGAGTGAGAAGTGAAAAGTGAGAAGTGAGAAGTGAGTAGCCCGACGATAAAACCGTCGGGCTACTCTTACGAAGCCGCCTGTGGCAGCCAAGCCTGCTTCGCAGGCTTCGGATGAATAGCACGGGGGCTTGTCCCCGTGCGGGCGTAACATCAGTGATTAAGACCGTCCCGAAGGATAGCATTCCGACCTGGTTTCAGCCGAGAAAAACCCTTCGGGACGGTATACACAAGTGAGTCTGCTGCAAAAAGGTCATTTCACCGCGAAGGCCGCGAAGAGCGCGAAGATTTTTAGAAGCCGAAATCGCAAAGGCTTGAGATTCTCAAGCAGACCTTTAAGAATTCCTTTGTGTACTTTGTGTTCTTTGTGGTGAAAAGGTTTTTGCAGTGCAGTCACAAGTTATTACCGATGATGTCTATTCTTCTTCCACAAACTCACCGCCGACGATCTCCCGGCTCAGCAGTTTCTTCTCCCCCGAAAACTTGAAGGTGGTCTCGATCTGCTGGAAGCACAGGTTACTGCCGCCGATCAACACCTTGCGGGCTGTGTAATTTGCGCCGTCTTCGTAATCAATGCTCAGGTCGTTGTTCAGGTTGAGGCGTCCTTCGATAATTTCCCCGCAGCGTTTACAGCGGACTCCGAAGGTGTAGAAATAATTGACGTGGGTCTTCGGCGGCGCAGCCAGTTTCTGGAAGAAGTTCTTCAAAAATCCCATAGCGATACTCCTGACCCGGACGAGCCGGAAGAGATTACCACGAAGGCACCCTTCGGCTTTGCTCAGGGTAAACTCCGACCACAAAGGAATCCTTTGTGCCCACCGTGAAACCCTTCGTGTACTCTGTGCCTTTGTGGTGAAATTTCTTGCACAACAACAAGCATTTCATTTTTCAGATACTTGACCTCTTGCAAAAGTCCGATCTTTGCCACAGAGTCACGGAGTCACAGAGTTTTTTTCTTTTTTTCTCCGAGTCTCCATGTCTCAGTGGCTAAAAGGTTTGCATCACGTTCGCCTTATAACTAATGCAAGACATCTACTATTTGCGAACCTTCAACCCGTTGATAAAGTCCGCGGCGTGGGCCACCGCGTCCATCCCGGCGTGGACCAGGATCGGGGCCAGCAGGCTCTGGGTGCGGAAGAACAGCAGTCCCGTAAACCAGCCGGCCGGGCTGAGCACGAGGATGGTGTACAGGATGGCGTCTACCAGGGCGGGCTTCTCGCCCAGCGGACCGCCCCTGTCGGCGGCGCGCAGGTAAAGGCCGGGGGCGTGGGCCAGGCCGAAGAGCAGCGAGGCGGCCAAAATCCCGGAAGCGGCGCTCCCGAACAGATCCGTCAGCCGGGTTTGCAGGAAGGCGCGGAAGAAAAACTCCTCGACCAGTCCCACTTCGAAGATATTCCAAACGAAGGCGATCCCCAACCCGAGCGCAACCTGGCGGGCCGGGAATTCCTTCTTGCGGATGGGGGCCGCGCCGCTGCCGGCGATGAAGTTGAACCCGCCAAAGAGCAGGATCAGCGCCAGCGAGGACAGCAGTTGGGCGGGCAGGTTCGTGACGGCAAAGCCCAGGTTGGGCAGGCCCCGCCCCCAAATGACGGACAACGCCCCAAACGGGACCAACACGAAGACAGCCAACTTGAAGACCAGCGTTGCCAGTTTCTCCTTGATGAAGTCGTCCCTCCAACCGGCGGGCATGGGGCGGTTGCGGGTCAACAGGGCGGCCACGAAAACCGTATATGCCAGCGCGAAGACGATTTCGCTGGTGTTCGGGATTGCGTAGGCGAGCGGGATGGCCGCCGCCGGGGCGAGGAAATGGACCGCCAGGGTGAACCCGACCCCGACGATGAGCATCACCGCCAGACTCTCACCAAGCGGGAAGGTTTTCCGCCGCACAAAAGCCAGGACCAGCGACACGATGAAAATGATGATGTAAACCAAGACGACCGGTTCTGTAAACATGGCAATCCTTCGTTGAAAATGAGTCTAACCGAAAATTCGAAACCTCTAACGCAAAGGCGCAGAGTCGCAAAGATCATTAGAAACAGGTGAAGCGATGATATGTTACAGAAAAATCCTGGCGTCTTTGCTCCTTCGCGGCTTTGCGTTAATTAAGCCTGAACTTGTTTGAAATGCAGCAGGAGGTAGGGCCTGGTCAACTCGGCGATGCGCTCGTCGTTGTCCTTGCGGGCGTTGATCCCGCCGAAGGCCCCGGCCGCGAACCCGCTGGCGACGATGACGGCCCGCATCAGACGCAGGCGCTCCGGCGAAGCGGACACGTCCTCGACGATGGCCGGCTTCTTGCCGCGCGGCAGCCACAGTTCCACCTCGGGATGGGCAACCAGGTTCCGGTACCAGTGCGATTCGCCGAATCCCGAAGTGCAGTAGATTTCACCGTCCACAACGGCGTAATTGACCGGGACGTAGAGCGTGCGTCCCGATTTCCGCCCCACGTGCTGGATGACCATGATCCGCCCGACGACCGCCGGCCAGAAGTTGATCATCCAGCCCAGGCCGATCTTGAACATGAAGACCATGAATTTGTTGAGCGTCTTGAAACTGCGGCGCAGGCGTTCATCGGCGGAAGGGTGTTTTAAAGAGTTCATGGGTTGCTCCTGGACAGGTTATCGAGGGAACCGGATACCTAAAGTATACCCAGGTTGGTCGAAAATTGCGCTTTTTAGAAGCAGCAATTCTCAGGATGTCATTGCGAGGGCGTCCTGAGCCCCGCCCGACCCCGCCCGACGATAAACCGTCGGGCTACTCTTATGAAGCCGCCTGTGGCGGCTAAGCCTGCTTCGCAGGCTTTGTAAGAATAGCACGGGGGCTTGTCCCCGTGCTTTAACCCAATGGCTCTCTGGGAATTAGCGTGGTGTGCCACCAGATGTAGGTCACGTTTCAAACGTGACCTACGGGATGCTGCCAAATATGGGGGTGTATCACGGCGATTCCCAATGAACCAACCCAATGCTTACCCGGCAGGGAGACGCTCTTGGGTATAATGACGCCATGCTTCCAGACCTGGAACTGAACGACGTTGTGCGCCTGCGCAAACCCCATCCTTGCGGCTCGTATGATTGGGCCGTGACGCGCCTGGGGGCCGATATCGGCCTGGAGTGCCGGGGCTGCGCCCGGCGGGTGATGCTCTCCCGCCGCGAACTGGCACGACGGATCAAAACCATCCTACCCCGAGGTGACGATGAGCCGACCCCGTAAACCCCACGTCCTGTTCCTGTTTTCGGACACAGGCGGGGGACATCGCAGCGCAGCCGAAGCCATCATCGAGGCGCTTAATCTCGAATTCGACGGCGCCCTGACCACCGAAATGGTGGACTTCTTCAAAGCCTACGCGCCGCTGCCCTTCAACCGCATGCCCGACTGGTATCCCTACATGGTCAAGGCCCCCCAATTATGGGGAGTCAGCTTCAAGGTCAGCGACGGACGCCCCCAGGCCCGCGCCCTGACGTGGACGATGTGGCCCTACGTGGCCCGCGCCTCGCGCCAACTGGTCAACCGCCACCCGGCAGACCTGGTCGTCACCGTCCACGCCATGGCAAACTCGATGATCCTCAAGGCCCTCGGCAAGAACCGCCCGCCCTTCATCACCGTCGTCACCGATATGGTCAGCACCCACGCGTTATGGTACGACCAGCGGGCCGACTACATCCTCGTCCCGACCGAGATGGCCCGCCAGAAGGCCCTGCAATACCACATGCCGCCCGAAATAGTGCGGGTGGTCGGCCAGCCGATCCCCGAACGCTGCGCGAAGCCGGCAGGCGACAAAACCGAACTGCGGGGGAAACTGGGCTGGCCGAAGGATAAATTCATCGCGCTGGTCGTGGGCGGCGGGGAAGGGATGGGACCGCTCGGCGAGACGGCCAAAGCCATCGCCGCCTCGGGCCTGGACCTGGGCCTGGTCGTCGTCACCGGGCGGAATGCCCGCCTGAAAGCGGACCTCGAATCCCGCCGCTGGCCGATCCCGGTTTTCATCCACGGCTTCACCCGCGACCTGCCCGACTTCATGCGCGCCGCCGACGCGCTTGTAACCAAAGCCGGGCCGGGGACGATTGCCGAGGCCCTGACCGCCCACCTGCCGCTGATCCTGTACGCCCGCCTGCCGGGGCAGGAAGACGGCAACGTGACCTACGTCAAAGAGTCCGGCGCGGGGGTTTGGGCCCCGGAGCCGAAACAGGTGGTCGCCACGCTAAGGCGCTGGATCGCCCACCCGGAGGAGCGCGAGCGTTACGTCGCCGCCTGCCGCCGGGCCGCCCGCCCGCAAGCCTCGCGCAGGATCGCCCGCATCATCGGCGCAAAACTGGGATTGATCGAAGAAAAGAAAGACCTGCTGGTGATAGATTAGGCGTTTTCCGGGCGCGTGTACACCGTGCGGGTCGGGAAAGGGATGTCAATGCCCCGCTCGTCGAAGGCAGCCTTGATCTGGCGCACAGCCGCGTCCCTGGCGTCCAGGAAACCGGCTTTCTCCACATCCACCCAGAAATAGACCGTCAAATTGATTGCTGAATCGCCGAAGGCGTCGAAAGCCACAGCCGGGGCGGGGTCCTCGACGAAGCCGGGGACGACCCTTACTGCTTCGATGGCTGCCGACCGCGCCAGGTCCAGGTCGGAGCCGTACCCCACGCCGACCGGGATCTCGATCCGCCGCCGCCGGGCGCGGGTGTAGTTGGTGATCGGGTTCGACAAAATGCTGGCGTTGGGCAGGATGACGACCAGCCCGTCCCAGGTGCGCAGCTCGGTGGTGCGCACGTTGATCACTTCCACGGTCCCGCCGTAGCCGCCGCCCACTTCCGCCGCGTCGCCCACGTTGAACGGCTGCTGGACGAGCAGGATGATACCCGCCACGAAATTCTGCATGATGTCCTGCATGGCGAACCCGACCGTGAAACCGAGGATGCCCAGCCCGGCCAGGAAGGCGGTCACGTCGAAGAAACGCTGCAGGGCGGCGATCAGGCCAACGATGATGATGCTCCAGCGGGTCGCCTGGCTGAGCAGCAGGGTGATCTCGTGGTCGGCCTTGTGCCTCGCAAGCACCCGCCGCACCAACTTGCCGAGCAGACCGGCCGCGTACAGGCTGACCAGGAAGATCGCCAGGGCCGCCAACAGGTTGGGCAAGACCAGGGCGGCATTTTCGCTGAGTGTCTCTAAAAATTTGTCCATAAAATTCTCCTGTGGTTTGATGAGTACAATCTTATCTTAATTCCTGTCCTGCCGGGATTCCGGCAAAGTCGCCCACCTTACCGCCCCTCCCCCATGACGTATATCCTGCCCGAGGGTATAATCCCTTTGCCATGCCCATTTTAGACCCCAACGCCTTCGAATTCTTCAGCCGCAGCCCCGGTCAAACCCGCCGCCTGGGGATGCGGCTTGGGCGTTTGCTCCGGCCCGGCGACGTGATCTGCCTGCAAGGCGAACTGGGCGCGGGCAAGACGACTTTCGCCCAGGGCGTGGCCCAGGGCTGGGGATCGCTCGATCCCGTTTCCAGCCCGACCTTCATCCTGGTCAACATCTACCGGCGGCCCGACTCGACCCGGCTGTTCCACCTGGACGCCTACCGGCTGGAGTCCGTCCCCGAAGCCGAGGAACTCGGCCTCGACGATATGCTCGCCGAGGGGCCGCTGCTGGTCGAATGGCCGGAGCGCCTCGAACCGGCCCTGCCGGGCGAACGGCTCTGGCTCAAACTGGAGCACGTGGACGAGGAACAGCGCCAGATGCAAGTCACCGGGCGCGGCAAACGCTATGAAGAATTGCTGGCCGATTATCGCCGGATCGTCTTCGGGGTGGCCTGATGCTGCTGGCGGTTGACACCTCCACGGCCCAGGTTGGGCTGGCGCTCTACGACGGCGAACGCGTCCTCGGCGAGATGACCTGGACCAGCCGCGCCCACCACACCGAGCAGGTCCCCCCGGCGCTGGCCGAACTCCTGGCCCGGTCCGAGGTCAAAATGGCGGAGGTGCAGGCCCTCGGCGTGGCACTCGGCCCCGGCTCCTTCACAAGTTTGCGGGTGGGATTATCGCTGATGAAGGGGATCGCGCTGGCCCGGCGTATCCCGTTGATCGGCATCCCCAGCCTCGATATCGTCGCCGCGGCCCAGCCTCTCATGGACCTGCCACTGGCTGCCGTTTTACAGGCCGGGCGCGGCCGTTTGGCCGTCGGCTTGTATGCCGCGTCCGAAACCGGGTGGCAGGCTCAGGGTCCCGCCGTGGTTTCGACGGTGGAAGAACTGTCCCGCAGGATCAAGTCCCCGACGATTGTCTGCGGCGAGTTGACCGGCGACGAGCGCCAGCGTCTGGCCCGCAAACGGATCAACGTCCACCTGGCCTCGCCGGCCCGGTCCGTCCGCCGGCCGGGGCTGCTGGCCGAACTGGCCTGGGAACGCTGGCAGGCAGGAGGGAGCGATGACCCCGCTTCGCTGGCCCCGGTTTACCTGCACATTGCCAACCCGATCCCGAATGACTGACCTGACCATCCGCCGCATGGAACTGGAAGATCTCGAACTGGTCTTCCTGCTGGACTGCATGAGCTTCAGCCTGCCCTGGTCGTTGAATTCCTACAAATTCGAACTCTCGAACCCGGCTTCGCAGCCCTGGGTGGTGGAAGTCACCCTGCCGCCGGAGGCCGGGCCGCTGGAGTACAATCCGCCCCATCCGGTAGCCGTAAGCGGGCAGGTGCGGCAGCCCGGCGAAAAGGCCGTCGTAGCCCTGCTGGTGCTCTGGCTGATCGTGGACGAGGCTCACATTGCGACCATCGCGGTCCACCCGGCCTGGCGGCGGCAAGGCATCGCCCGCAAATTATTGCGCCGCGCCCTGGAGCAAGCCGCCAAAGGAGGGGCGCGCACCGTCATGCTCGATGTGCGGGACGGGAATTTCCCGGCCCAGGCGCTGTATGCCGAGTTCGGCTTCGAGGTCGTGGGGCGGCGGCCCGGCTATTACAAGGATAACGGCGAAGACGCGTTGTTGATGACCGCAACGCTGGAAAGGAGAAAGGATGACCGCTGAAGAAACCCTGGCCCAGATTGCCAAAGAAGTCTCAGTCTGCGCCAACTGCACCCTGCACAAGACCCGCAAACGCTCAGTCCCCGGCGAAGGCCCGGCGAATGCCGAGATCATGCTGATCGGCGAAGGCCCCGGTTTCAACGAAAACGAGCAGGGACGGCCCTTCGTGGGCGCGGCGGGGCAGTTCCTGGAGCAGTTGCTGGGGCAGGCCGGGCTGAAGCGCACGGATGTCTGGATCGGCAACGTAGTCAAGTGCCGCCCGCCCAACAACCGTGACCCGATGCCCGAAGAACTGGCCGCCTGCAACCTGTATCTGGAGCGCCAGATGGCGGCCATCAACCCGAAGATCATCATCACATTGGGGCGCTTCTCGATGGGCAAGTTCATGCCGGGGGCGCGCATCAGCAGCGTCCACGGGCAGATGCGCCAGATCGGGGGCCGCTTCGTGATCCCGATGTTCCATCCGGCCGCGGCCCTGCACAATCCCACCTACAAGCCGCTCATCCTGCAAGATTTCGCCCGCCTGCCGCAAATGCTGGAACAGGCCCGGGCCGCGCTGGGGAAAATGCGGGCCGCGCTGGGGAAAATGCGGCCCGCGCCGATCGAGCCGGAAAAGCCGAAGGAAGAACCCAAGCAATTGAATCTGTTCTAGATTTTTTACCCTCACCCGTCCTCTCCTCCAAAGAACATGCTTGAAAACATTGCCACGAAGACACCAGGACACAAAGTCTCAAAGTTTTTTCAGCTTTTGTGTTTTCGAGCCTTCGTGGTGAAAAACGGACTTTTCAGGCATTTTCCAAGAGGGAGGGTCGAAGGGTGAGGGGGGACAAACAAAAAGGAAAAACAAAATGACCATCAAGGATACTCTCACCAAAAAATTGCAAGACAAGACCGCCAACATCGCCATCCTGGGCATGGGCTACGTGGGACTGCCGCTGGCAGTCGTGTTCGGCGAGGCCGGGTTCAAAGTCACCGGCGTGGACCCGGACCAGCGCAAGATCGAGTCGCTCAAACAGGGCGTCTCCTACATCCCGGACGTGAAGACCGAGACGATTGCCGCGCTGGTCGAGTCCGGGAATTTGACCGCCACGACCGATTTCTCGGTGCTGAAGGACATGGACGCGGTCAGCATCTGCGTCCCGACCCCGCTGCGCAAGACCGGCGACCCGGACATGTCGTTCATCCTGTCCGCCACCGACGAACTGGCGAAATACATGCACAAGGGGATGGTCGTGGTGCTGGAATCGACGACGTATCCCGGCACGACGCGGGAGGTGCTGCTGCCCAAACTGGGCGACGAAAACGGCCTGACCGTAGGCGAAGACTGGTTCCTGGCCTTTTCGCCCGAACGGGTGGACCCCGGCCGCGAGGACTGGACCACGATCAACACCCCCAAGGTCATGGGCGGGATCACCGCAGCCTGCTCGGAGGTGGCCTCGGCCTGGTACGGCGGCGCGATCCAGACCGTTTTCCCGGTCTCGTCTGCCGAAGCGGCTGAGATGGCGAAGCTGCTGGAGAACACCTTCCGCATGATCAACATCGGGCTGGTCAACGAACTGGCGATCATGTGCGAGCGCCTGGGCGTGGACGTGTGGGAGGTGATCGAGGCCGCGGCCAGCAAACCGTTCGGGTTCATGAAGTTCACCCCGGGTCCGGGGCTGGGCGGGCACTGCATCCCGATTGACCCGCTCTATCTCTCGTGGAAAATGAAATCCTTCCACTACAATGCCCGGTTCATCGAGCTGGCCTCCGAGATCAACACCAACATGCCGCGTTACGTCGTCAGCCGGGTGCTGGACGCGATGAACGACCGGGGCAAGCCGCTGAAAGGCAGCCGCGTGCTGGTGCTGGGCGCGGCCTACAAGCCGGACATTGACGACGTGCGCGAATCCCCGGCGCTGGACGTGATCGGCCTGCTCAAGCAGAAGGGCGCGCAGGTCGAGTACCACGACCCCTACATCCCGCGCATCCACCACGAATACGACGGCTGGCAAATGGACAGCGTGACCGACCTGATGGCCGCCGTCCGGGCTGCGGACGCGGTGGTGATCGTCACCAACCACAAAGCCTACGACTATCCCGCCATCCTCGAAGCCGCCCAATTCATCTTCGACGGGCGCAACGCGTATGGCAGACTGGCGAAAGACAGTCCCAAGGTCGTCAGACTCTAAAACGGAACACGCAACACAAGCTACGTGCAGCGTGTTGCGTGTTTCATTACTGTGAGGAAACATGGCACACTATTTAGTCACCGGCGCGGCAGGGTTCATCGGAGCGCGCACCGCCGAAACGCTCATCGAGCAGGGACACACCGTCGTCGGCGTGGACAACCTGAACGACGCTTACGATGTCCGCATGAAGGAACACCGTCTGGCAAAACTTCAATCCCTGCCGGGGTTCGAATTCGTCCGCGGCGATATTTCTGACCGGGAAATCCTCAATCGTAAATCGCCGATCATAAATCGAAAATTCGATGCCGTCATCAACCTGGCTGCCCGCGCCGGGGTCCGCTTTAGCGTGGAGGACCCCTGGGTCTTCCTCGAGTCGAACGTGATGGGCACCCTCAACATGCTCGAACTCTGCCGCCAGACCGGCTGCCCGAAGTTCCTGCTGGCCTCCACCTCCAGCATTTACGGGGCCAACCCGCCCTACCCGACCCCGGAAACCTCGTCGAGCAGCGAGCCGCTCCAGCCTTACGCGGCCAGCAAAAAGGGAGCGGAGGTGCTGGCGCACTCGTACCACCACCTTTACGGCATTGACGTGAGCGTGGTGCGCTACTTCACCGTCTACGGCCCGGCGGGACGCCCCGACCTGGCCATGTTCCGCTTCGTGCAGTGGATCAGCGAGGGCCGCCCGGTGCGGGTCAACGGGACGGGGGAGCAATCCCGCGGCTTCACCTTCGTGGACGACATCGCCCGCGGCACCATCGCCGCCCTCCAGCCGCTCGGCTTCGAGGTCATCAACCTGGGCGGGCACGAGGTCATCACCATCAACGACCTGATCGAACTGACCGAGGAACTGGTCGGCAAACCGGCGGACGTCCAATACGGTCCGCCCAACCTGGCGGATATGTTCCAGAACTGGGCGGATGTCTCGAAGGCGCGGCAGATGCTCGGCTGGCAGCCGCAGGTGGGTTTGCGGGAAGGTATGCAGCGCCTGATTGATTGGTACAACGCCGAACGGGACTGGGCCTGCGAGGTCATCACCGCTTGAACCTTAGGTCCCGCCTTTTGTCCATCTGGCAGGAGGATGCGCTCATCCGCCGGGTGGTCAGGAACAGCAGCTACCTGTTCGGCAGCAACAGCCTGTCGGCGGTGCTGTCGCTGGTGCAGGGCATCCTGGCGGTGCGCCTGCTCGGCGTGGCGGACTGGGGCCTGGTGGTGGTCATCACCACCTTTGCGGTCAACGTCAACCGCCTGCTGACCTTCCGCATGAGCGAGGTGGTGGTCAAGCACATGGGCGCGGCCCTGACCGCCGGTAAAAAAGACGAGGCGGCCGCGGTCGTCAAAGCCGCCGGGCTGGTGGAGACCGCTATGTCGGTCCTGGCCTTCCTGGTCGTGCTGGCGCTGGCTCCCTGGGCTGCGGTCCGCTTCGGGAACGATCCGCAAACGGCTCACTGGTTTTCGCTCTACGGGATCATCCTGCTCGGCAATCTCCTCTATGAGACCTCCACCGGCGTGCTGCAAGTGACGCGCCGCTTCAACCGTCAGGCCGGGATCAAACTCACCCAAAGCGTGATCACTTTCGGGGTCGTCGGCGCGGCGTTCCTGATAAACCTTTGGGCCGGCGGCCTGTCCCAATCCACCCTGATCTTTTACGCGCTGACGGCTTACATCCTGGGCAAGGTCTATGACGGGCTGTCAATCACCATCCTGGCCCTGTGCGAACTCAAGGACCTGCTCGGTCCCGGCTGGTGGCGCGTCCCGCTTGATACCCTGCCAGATAAACGGGGCATGGCCTTTTTTGCGCTCAACACCAACCTGAACGGCACGGTCAACCTGTTCGTGCGGGATAACATCCCGCTTTACATGGGTTCGCTGCTCGGCACGACCGAGGTCGGTTATTTCAACATCGCCATGAAGCTCATCACGCCCATCCTGCTGATCCTCGACCCGTTCATCTGGCCGACCTACGTAGAAATTACGGACGGCGTGGCCGCCCAAAAGTGGGCCGAGACCCGACGCCTGCTCAAACGGGTCAGCCTGATCGCGGCGGGCGTGGTCGGGACCCTGGGCGGTGGCCTGGCCCTGGTGGGCTGGTGGCTGATCCCGGCCCTCTACGGCGCGGATGCCGCATCCGCTTATCCCGTTTTGCTGATCCTGCTGGCCGGTTACGGCGTGGCGAACATCCTGCAATGGAACCGTCCGTTGCTCCTGGCGCTGGGCAGGCCGCAGGTCCAGGTGGCCGCTTCGGCCCTGGTCGGCGCGGCGGAAGTGGCGCTCATCTTCTGGCTTGTCCCCCGTTACGGCTACCTGATGATGGCCGCCATCCTCTCCGGCTATTTCATCCTGTCCATCGGATTCATCGCCTGGCGCGGCCTGCGCGAAATCCGTCAGCGGGAAAATTCACCAGAGATAAACGAAGATGAACAAAGATAAAACCGCCGGGTTCAACACAAAGACACAAAGACACCGAGACTCTAAAAATTTTAAATTTAGTGACTTAGTGCCTTCGCGTCTTGGTGGTCAATGCTCGCGAATTCCTGTTTATCGCGGCATCCCCGTTCATCTCCGTTCATCCCCGGTTAATCCCCAATGAAAATCGCCGCCATCGCCATGTCCCGCATCCCGGCCTATCTGGCCAACGGCATCCAGGTGATGAAGACCTGCCAGGCCATGTCCCAGCTCGGCCACGACGTGACCCTGCTCCTGCCCGACCTTGAACCCGGCGCGCCCGTCAGCCGCCAGTGGGAGGCCCTGGCCGCCCATTACGGCCTGCAAACCCCCTTCCGCCTCGAATGGCTCAAGACCCCCGGTCGCCGCCTGTTCACCTACCGGGCCGTCCGCCGCGCCCGCACCCTCAAACCGGATTTGCTCTACACCTGGCCGCTCCACTCGGCGGTCTTCGGCCTGCTCGCCAAACTCCCGGTCGCGCTCGAACTCCATGAGCCGCCGCAGGGACGTTTCGGCCCGTTCCTCTACCGCCGTTTCATCCAAATCTCCGGCCGGAAACGCCAGGTCTGCATCACCGATGCGCTGAAAGGGATTTTGGCGCGGGACTTTGGCATCCAGCCGGACACAATCGTCGCCCCCAACGGCGTGGATCTGGAGCGGTTCGCAGCGTTACCGGACCCCGGGCCTGCCCGCCGTCAAACCGGCCTGACCGACGCCCCGACCGTTGCCTGCACCGGCCACCTCTACCCCGGCCGCGGCGTGGACCTGTTCCTGCAACTCGCCGCCGCCTTCCCCGAGACGCAATTCCTGTGGGCGGGCGGGCGTCCCGCCGACGTGACGCGCTGGCAATCCCGCGCCGCCGGGATGAAATTGTCGAACGTGACCTTCACCGGCTTCATCCCCAACGACGAATTGCCCCGTTACCAGGCCGCCGCCGACGTGCTGCTCATGCCTTACGAAAAGACGATTGCCGGCAGCAGCGGCGGGGATTCGGCCGCGGTCGCCAGCCCGATGAAAATGTTCGACTACATGGCCGCCGGGCGGGCCATCCTCACCAGCGACCTGCCCGTCATCCGCGAAGTGCTCGACGAGTCCAGCGCCGTCTTCTGCCCCCCCGACGACCTCCCCGCCTGGACGGAGGCCCTGCGCCTCCTGCTGGCCGAT
>DIDQ01000031.1 GCA_002418215.1 Anaerolineales bacterium UBA5796 | reverse complement strand
GCGGAGAGGGTGGGATTCGAACCCACGGTAGACACGGGGCCTACAACGGTTTTCGAGACCGTCCCATTCAACCACTCTGGCACCTCTCCAGGTTGAGTTTCACGTCCCAGGTTTCAAGGATCAGGCGGCGGAACGTGCGAGCGGTATTATACTAGATGTCTTGCATTAGTTATAGGGCTAACGTGATGCAAACCTTTTAAGCCACTGAGACACGGAGACGCGGAGAAAAAGAAGAAAAAACGTATCTATTCAGCCATATACTCAAAAATAGCGATGTCACTGCGAACGAGCGGTCTTTGCGAGTGAAGCAGTCTCCCAAAGGTCAGTTTTGCTCATTTAGCGGGAGATTGCTTCGGCACACCTGCCCTGGCGGGCGGTGCCAGGGAAAACCGCCTCGCAATGACAGCCTGAATAGTAACGAAAAAACTCTGTGACTCCGTGGCAAAGATCGGACTTTTGCAAGAGGTCAACTCGAAAAACGGGGTTATATTTCCACGCTGTCGTGCAAATCGGGGTAATGGACCTTGCCCAGGCCGCGTTGGCGCAGCTTCTCGGTCAAGGCTGCCGCGGCCTTTTCCTCGCCATGCACCAGGAACGTCTGCTTGAGCCTGCCGTCTGCCGAGAGCGCATATTCGGTCAACAGGTCCTGCCCGGCGTGGGCCGACAGGCCGCCAATCGTGGAAACTTCGGCCCGGCGCCGGTATTCCATCCCAAAGATCTTGACCCTTTCCTCCCGGTCTGCCAGGCGGCGGCCCAGGGTGTAGGGAGCCTGCCAACCGACGATCAGGATCGTGTTGCGGGAATCTTCGATATTGTTCTTGAGATGGTGCAGGATGCGCCCGGCTTCGGCCATCCCCGAAGCAGAGATGATAACCATCGGGTCTTTGCGCTCGTTCAGCGCCTTCGATTCATCCACCGAACGGGTGTAGGTCAGCCCCTTGAACTCCAGGGCCGGGTGGTTGTACGCCCGCACAAAATCGTGCGTCTCCCGGTCCAGGCATTCGGGGTGGCGGTCGAAGACCTCCGTGGCGTTGACCGCCAAAGGGCTGTCCACGAAGACCGGCAGGCGCGGCAGGCTGCCCTCGGCGATCATCTGGTTCAGGTTGTAAACGATTTCCTGGGTACGGCCCACCGCGAAAGCCGGGATGATCACCTTCCCGTTCCGTTCCACCGTCCGCTTGACCACATCCCGCATTTCGACGTAAGCCCCTTCCGGGTCGCGGTGGGATTTGTCGCCGTAAGTCGATTCCATGATCAGGAAATCCACATTGTGGTCCGGCAAAACAGGGTCGCGCAAAAGAGGCAGGTCCCGCCGGCCGATATCCCCTGAAAAAAGCAGGCGGGTTTTGCGTCCCTTCTCTTCGATGTCCAGGATAATGGCTGCCGAGCCTAAAATGTGCCCGGCGTCCACATAAGTTGCCACGACCCCGGGCGCAACCTCGACGGGCCGGTCGTAAGGGACCTTCTCGAAGTGGTCGGCCACCTGGATGGCGTCCTCCTGGGTATAAAGCGGCTCGACCGGCGGCTTGCCCTGCCTGCGGCGGTGTTTGTTGACATACGCCACATCGTTCTCCTGGATATGCCCGGAGTCGCGCAGCATCACATCCGCCAGTTCCACGGTCGCGGGGGTGGCGTAGATCGGGCCGTCGAACCCGCTGGCGACCAGGTTGGGCAGGTTGCCGCTATGGTCAATGTGGGCGTGCGAGAGCAGCACCGCGTCCAGCTTCGACGGCGGGAAGCGGAAATTGCGGTTGCGCTCGTAAGATTCCTGCCGCCTCCCCTGGAAGAGGCCGCAATCCAGCAAGATACGGCTGCCGTTGACTTCGACCAGATGCTGCGAACCCGTCACCGTATGGGCCGCCCCGTGGAATGTGATTTTCATATCGGCTCCCTTTATATCGTTGTTGCTTTTTGAGTTTTGAAAAGTCTGCATTTTCACCACGACACGGAGTCACAAAGACTCAAAAGGGAAAAACTTTGTGACTTCGCGACTTGGTGACTTGGTGGTAAGGTTTTCAGACACTCTCTCAGGCTTGCAGGTTTTTCGCCTGACTCGGCGGGCTGCCCTTCCAGGGGGCTTCGCACAAGCCCTGCCTCGGTACCAAAAAGCCCTTCGGGCTGCTGAAAAGTCGGCCTTTGGCCGACTTCCATGAACTGCGGAGCGCTCCTTCGACAAGGTTTCGACAAGCTCAACCTGCCAGATCAGAACGGCATGTTAATCTGCATAATTCCGCATTACGATCTGCCGTTCAGGAGTTTGAGGATCTGTCCCCCGTAGGTTTCCACCCGCCAGGGAGAGCCGGCCATCACCTCGGCGATACCCCGGAGGTCTTGCGGGTCTTTCTCAGCCAGTTCGTGCATAAACCGTTTCGGTAAAACGACATCGGATTCGACGCCCAGCCTTTGCGCCGTGCTCTTGCGCCAGGTCTTGAGCAGGTCAATGCGGGTGAGGAAAGCGTCACTGGGACGTTGGGCTGTTGTGCGTTTAACCAGCGGCGACTCGTCCCCGCGCCGGATGGCCGTTAAAAACTCCGCCCCGAAGAAGCGCACCTGTTTCGAGGTCAGGCCGGCAGCCGCCAGGTCCATTTCGCTGTGAGGCTGGCCGATCGCAAGCTGGAGCAGGATCTGGTCGTTGATCACCTTGAAAACCGGGCGGTCCAGCCGTTCGGCGATCTTCTCACGCGCCTCGCACAGTTCCTTCAATATGGTCAGCTCGCGTGGCGAGAAACCCTGGCTCCCGCTGATCCTTTCCCAGGCCGCGCAATCCGATTTCCCGTTACCGTTCGGCAGGCGGCAGGCCAGGGCAAAATCCTCCTGGGCCAGTTCCCAGCGTTCTTTCTTTTTGAGTTCAGCCGCCAGGATATCCCGCAATTGGAGCAGGTAATGGGTATCGAGGCGGGCATAATCGCGCATCTCTTCCGGCAGCGGGCGGCGGCCCCAATCGGCGCGCTGCCAGCGTTTGTTGAGTGAAATACCAAAATTTTCGCCAAGCAGGGAATCCAGCCCCACCGAAGCCCGGCCGAGGATGCGCGCCGCCTGCATGGTATCGAACAGGTTGGACAGGCTGAAGCCGAAGTCCCGCTGCAAACAGATCAAATCATATTCCACCGCGTGAAAAACCTTTTCGATCCCCGGGTCTGAAAAAATCGGCCCCAGGAGGCTGAGATCGGCCAGGGCCAGCGGGTCTACGAGGTAATCGGTTCCCGGCGTCGAAAACTGGATCAGGCAAACCTGTTCACGGTAGGCATACAGGCTGTTCGACTCGGTATCCACCGCAATACGCGGCTGGCGGGCCAACTCGTTCACGAGGCGGACCAGGGCCTCATGGCCGGCCACCCATACAGGCGGAGGAAACCGGTTAGCAGTCATAAGAGTTATTATAGCCCATCAAAGGAGCCGTTTCTCCATCACCAACGCGTCGCCCCCGTCATGATAATACCGCTGCCAGGTGTCAATGACCCGGTAGCCGCTGCGCTCGTAAAGCCGGATGGCCTCGATATTGCCCGTCCGCACGCACAGCCGAATCCGCGGCGTGGAGAGTTCCACTTCACAGCGTTCGAGCAGGGCGCTGCCGATGCCCTGTCGCTGGTATTCCGGCAAGACGGCCACCGTCGCGATCCACGAAAACCCCTGCGAGCGGCGCGGGTCCCCGGCAATGAACCCGATCATTTGCCCATCCTCGACCGCTTTCAGGCGGACAACATCATTAAACGTCAATACCGCCACCAGGTCGAATATCGGCCAGGCGTCCTGCGGGAAGCATACCTTTTCCAGCTTCCGCAATGGGTTCAAGTCAGACAGTTTGGCGGGGAGGATGTCCATAAAAGTCACCTGATTTTACCAAACAAAAAAGGCGGAAAGATCGCTCTCTCCGCCTTTCAGTTGTTCACAGTGATACCATCAGGGCGATTACTTGCCCTTGATGAAACCCTCGATCAGGCTGGTGAATTCCATCGGGAAGATGTATTTGGTCGAAGCGCCCTGGCCCAATGCCCGGAGGGTATCGAAATACTGCAAAGTCATCGTCTTCTGGTCAATAGCCTTGGCGGAAGCAAAGATGTGATCCAGGGCTTTGGCAAAACCTTGGGCCTTTAGCTCTTGAGCTTGCTGCTGGCCTTCAGCCTCAAGGATGGCCGCCTGCTTCGAGCCTTCCGCCCGCAGGATGGCCGCCTGCTTCTCGCCTTCGGCCACGTTGATGGCTGCCTCGCGGGTACCGGTCGATTCGGTCACCACCGCCCGGCGGATACGTTCAGCCGACATCTGGCGGTTCATCGATTCTTGGATCTCACGCGGCGGGATGATCTCGCGGATCTCGACGTTGGTCACTTTCACGCCCCAACGCTCGGTCACTTCGTCCAGGCGGGTGCGCAGCATCGAGTTGATGTGTTCGCGCTCCGAAAGCACATCGTCCAGCGGGATACCGCCGATCACGGCCCGCAGGGTGGTCGTTGCCATACCCTGGGCAGCCGCTTCGAAATTCTGGACCTGCAAGACCGACTCGGTGGCATCCAAAATCTTGTAGTACCAGATGAAGTCCACCGAGATGCCCGCGTTATCCTTGGTGATCGCCGTCTGGTGCGGGATTTCGCGTACCTGCTCGCGCAGGTCCACCCTGACGGCCTTGTCCACGACCGGGATCAGGATGATCAGGCCGGGGCCTTTCGGCCCAACACAGCGCCCCAGGCGAAAGACCACCAGTCGCTGGTATTCCGGGACGATGCGAATGGCATTCGCCATAAACAGGACGCCCAGCAACAAAACAACGCCAACCAGGCACAAACCGACCGAAGTAAAGTCAAACATTGCATTCTCCTTCTTGTTTTTAGATTTTCTCGACGATCAATACAAATCCATCCCGCCCAACAACGCGGATGGCGCTGCCCGCCGGAATGGGTTTCTCACTACGAGCCGACCACAGTTCCCCTGAAACTTGCACCGAACCCTCGGAACTCACCTTCGTCTTGGCCTCGCCGACCTGGCCGATCAGCGTTCCCAGGTCATGCCTGGGGGTCGTTTGCATGGCCTGCATGGTCTTATTCAACGCCAGCCACATAAAGCCGCCTGCCAGGAGCGAAGTGACCGTAGCCAGGATCGGGTTGACTGCCGGTCCGCCTTCAGGGTCACGGAAAAGATAGACAGAGCCGATCACCACCGCCAGCACGCTCAGCCCCAACAAAATATCCCGCTGGGGAGCCTTCCGCCTAAAGGCGAAAATGAACGGAACGACACTCAAAACCAGGACGATGATCGCCCAAACGCTGAAGGACAGGTTATAAATGGCGTAACCTGCGAGCGCCAGGCAGAAGATCGCTCCGATTTCCAGCACCCCTGACCCCGGCGATACGATAGCCAGCAGTCCCATGAACACCCCTGCCACGAGCAAAAGATAAGCAATGTTTGGGTCGAGCAAAAAGTCTATCATGGTTTCCATCCTTTATTCGTCAAAATCATTATACAACAAGCCGGAAACATTCTACCTACTTCTACGGGGATTACAACAGCCGGTTTTCCGCCAGGGGAATTTTGGCTTCCCAACACTGGGAGGCTTTGGCCCCCAGCGATCCAAATCCCCCAAAATCGGAGGCTTGGGACTCCGAATCAATTACGGGTATAATCCTGCCATACTGCCACCCAAACTTTGCCACGGAGGAACCATGAGCGATAATCTTTTCCCATTTTCCGATGAACATAAAATGATCCGGGATGCGGCGCGGGACTTCGCCCGGAAGGAAATTGCCCCAATCGCAGCCGAATTCGACGAGAGCGGGGAATTCCCGATGGCCACCATCAAAAAGATGGGTGAAATGGGCTTTATGGGCATCGAAGTGCCCGAAGCCTACGGCGGGGCGGGCATGGACACCCTGTCTTACGTGCTGGCCCTCGAAGAGATCTGCAAAGCCGATGCCGCGCATGGGGTGGTCATGTCGGTCAACAATTCCCTCTATTGCCACGGGATACTCAAGTTTGGCACTGAAGAACAAAAGAAAAAATTCCTGAGGCCCATCGCAACCGGCGAATCCATTGGGGCGTATTCGCTGACTGAACCCATGTCCGGGTCGGATGCGGGGACGATGCGCAGCCGGGCCGTGCGGGACGGGGATTTCTACGTCCTCAACGGGCGCAAATCCTGGGTCACGTCTGGACCTGTGGCCGATTACATCGTGGTATTCACCGTCACCGACCCGACGAAGGGACCCAAAGGCATCACTGCCTTCATCGTCGAAGCGGACTCGCCCGGATACTCGCGCGGCAAGAAGGAACCCAAGCTCGGCATCCGGGCTTCGGCCACCAGCGAACTGCTCTTCGAGGATTGCCGCGTCCCGGCCGCGAACCGGCTCGGCGAGGAGGGCGAAGGCTTCAAGATCGCCATGACCGTGCTCGACGTGGGCCGGATCGGGATCGCCTCCCAGGCGCTGGGGATCGCCGAAGCCGCTTACGAAGCCAGCGTGAGTTACGCCCGTGAGCGCGAGGCCTTCGGCCAGAAGATCGGCGAGTTCCAGGGCATTTCCTTCAAGATCGCGGACATGAAGACCCGCATCGAAGCCTCCCGCCTGCTGACCTACCAGGCCGCCCTGGCCAAGGAACGTTCCAAGACCACCGGCGAGCGCTTCACCATGCAATCGGCCATGGCAAAACTGTTCGCTTCCGAGACGGCCATGTTCGTCACCCACGCCGCGGTCCAGATCCACGGCGGGATGGGTTACAGCAAGGAACTGCCAGTCGAGCGTTATTTCCGGGACGCCAAGATCACCGAAATCTACGAGGGCACCAGCGAAATCCAGCGGATGGTCATCTCGCGCAGCGAAATCGGGCTGCGCTAACCGACCCCCATAGGGTTGCTGATGTCCACTGTCCGCCTTTCGGGGGCAAAGATGACCGGGGTCGGCCTGTCGTTCTTGACGGCCTTCGCCGGTCTCTTGCTGCTGCGCCGGGGCTATACCCCGGCCGGCCTGGCCCTGACGGTTCTCGGCATAGCGGCCTTCATCGCCATTGCCGCAATTTTGCAGAAATCCCCCATCCCCGAAGCGGATTTCGCCGTCCTGAAACCCCTGATCGGGCCGGGGCTGGCCGTCCTGGCCGGGCTGGCCGCCTCCATTCTGGCAATTTACTTCATGGAGACCGGCGCAGTATCCCGCACGCGGGATTACGGCGTCGCGGCGCTCTGGCTGTCCAGCCTGATCGGGTTGACCGGGGGCGTGCTGTGGGCCGAAAGATGGCGTCCTGAAAAGGCCAGGCTCGCCGCCTGGTGGCGGATCAACCAACGGGAAATCCTGCTGGTGGGCGGGGTTTTGGCGGTAGCGCTTGGGGCGCGGACGGTCCTGCTCGGACAGCACCCCTACCCCTGGTCCGGGGACGAGGCCTCGGTAGGCTCCGAGGGGCGGATGATCCTCGCGGGGGCCAAGACCGACCTGTTCTCCACCGGCTGGGCCGGTCAGCCTAATTTTTCCTTCCTCCCCACCGCACTGACGTTATCCGCCTTCGGCCAGAACCTGATCGGCATCCGCATGACCAGCGCCCTGGCCGGGACCCTGGCAGTGCTGTTCACCTACCTGTTCGCCCGCCGGGCCTTCAACCGCCAGGTGGCCCTTCTGGCGGCGGCCTTCCTGGCGACCTTCCCGCTCCACCTCCATTTCAGCCGGATCGGGGTGGACAACGTCAACGACAGCCTGATGATCGTGCTGGTGCTGTGGCTGGTGCTGCTGGCGCTCGACTCGGACCGGGTTTCGGTTTACACCCTGGCCGGGCTGGCCACCGGGCTGACGTTTTTCACCTACGTCGGGACGCGGCTCGTGCTGGCCCTGGCCCTTTGTGCTCTCGGCTACGTCGCGGCCACCCGGCGCGGGTTCCTGCGCCGCCACCTGCCCCACCTGGGATTTTTCAGCCTGGCCGTCCTGGTCACGCTTGCGCCCCTGGCATTCTACTTTGCCCGCCACCCCGATATTTTCATGACCCGCATCGGGCAGGAGGGCATCTTCTTCAACGGCTGGCTGGCGCGCACGTCGCAGGAGACCGGTTACAGCGTGGCGAAACTCCTGCTCCAGCAGTTCTCCCGCTCGACCCTGGTCTTCATCTCCCAGCCCGCGCCGGGGAACTTCTTCAACTCGCCCCTGCCTTACCTGACCCTGCCGGGCGCGATCTTCGGGCTGTTCGGCATGGGCTACGCCTTCCAGCGCCTCCGCGAGACGCCCTTCGCCATGCTGCTCGGCTGGTTCTGGGTGGTGGTCTTCCTCGGCGGGGTGATCACGCTCAACCCGCCCGCCAACACGCGGATGCTGATGACCGCGCCGGCCGTGGTGATCTTCATCGGGTTGGGAGCGTGGGTGCTGGGCCAGGTGATGACCGGGATGCGCCTCCCGGCCAAGGCCGCGGCCTGGCTGGGGATCGGCCTGATCCTGGTCATGTCATTCGAAAATACCTCCTTCTATTTCGGACGCTACCGCAGCGGGCATTATTTCCAGGATGCGAACGCGGAACTGGCGCTGGAGATCGGGTTGAAGCTCAAGGCCCTCGGCCCGGATTACGAGTATTACCTGTTCGGGACGCCGCGCGTGTTCGCCAACTTCCCGACGACCGCCTTCCTGGCCCCCGACACCCGGAAATTCGACCTGGCTACCGGCGACATCGAATCGGTCCAGATCCCGGACGGGAAGGGAGCGTTCTTTGCGGCCATCCCGGAAAACCGGGCCGACCTGGAGGCCGTCTCCCGGCGTTTCCCCGGCGGCGAGATGCTCACGGTCAACCGCAAATACATTGACGAAATGCTCTACGCGGCTTACATCCTCCCGCCAACTGATTTTTCGCGCCCGTAGGAAGGACCCGAAGGCAGACCCCAAAGTTCTAGATACTCTCATGGAAAGGAATCATCTTGAAAGCGACCCTGTTCCACACCCACGGCGGACCCGAAGTCCTCGAATACGCCGATTTCCCCACCCCCAAACCCCAACCCGGCGAAGCCCTCGTCCGCCTGCGGGCCGCGGCCCTCAACCGCGTGGACATCTGGGTCCGCAACGGCTGGCCCGGCCTGAAACTGGACTATCCGCACATCCCCGGCGCGGACGGGGCGGGGGAAATTGCCGGGTTGGGCGACGGCGTGACCGGTTGGAACATCGGCGACCGGGTAGTGATCAACTCGAACCTGGGCTGCGGCGGCTGTGACTTTTGCCTGGCCGGGCAGGACAACCTGTGCCGCAACTGGCACCTGCTGGGCGAGACGATCCGCGGCACCTACTGCGAATACATTGCCCTGCCCGTGCGCCAACTGTTCAAGCTGCCGGACGGCTTCGACTATCACGCCGCGGCTGCTGCGGCGTTGGTCTATCACACCGCCTGGCATTCGCTGGTGACCCGCGCCGGGTTGAAAGCCGGTGAGACGGTGCTGGTGGTCGGCGCTTCGGGCGGGGTCAACACCGCCAGCATCCAGATCGCCAAATATTTCGGGGCGCAGGTGATCGTCATCGGCGCGGACGCGGGGAAGCTGTCCCTGGCTGACTCCCTCGGCGCAGACATCCTGGTTGACCGCTCGAAGGAGGAAGACTGGTCGAAAGCGGTTTTCAAAATCACCGACCGGCGCGGCGTGGACATCGTCGTGGACAACGTCGGCACGACTTTCCCGCTTTCGCTGCGCGCCCTGCGCAAAGGCGGGCGGCTGTTGACGGTCGGCAACACCGGCGGGCCAAAGTTCGAGATTGACAACCGCTTCATCTTCGCCAAACACCTGTCCATCATCGGCTCGACCATGGGCACGCTCAAGGATTTCGCCGAGGTGATGTCGCTCGTCACGGCTGGCAGGCTCAGGGTCCCGCTCGACCGGACTTTCCCGTTGCAAGATGCGGCCGCGGCCCAGTCCCGCCTTGAAAAGGGCGAGCAACTCGGCAAGGTCACGTTGGATATTCCGTAACGCGGAATTCATTCCGCAACCAAAGGCGATATAAATATCGCGTTACGCAAGGAACTTACGTGTTCAAATTCCCGGATCGCAACACTTTTCTCAAAACTGCGGGCGGCTCCCTGCTCGGCGGGATCGTCGGCGCGCTGCTGGGCGGGCTGGCGGGGTACGTCGCCGCAAAGTTGCAGCCGGCGGCCGCCTTCGGCGATCTCATCTTCCCGCTGACCGGGCTGGTGCTCGGCTACGGCACGGGGACCGGCATGGCCGCCTACATCACCCACCGGATGCTCAAGGGCCGCAAATCATTCGCCCGGGCCTTCTTCAGCGCCCTGACCGGGCTGTTTTTGGTGGTGTTCCTGTCCGAACCGCTGCGCCTGAACCGGGTCCAGCCGCTGATGTGGTCGCTGCTGTTCCTCCTGCCGCCGGTCCTGGCCGCCCTGATGCTCCCCCTCGATTCCTAGATCATCCTGATGCAAAAACATTCCCACCGGTTCGAAATCCTGCTCGGTGTTGCCGTGCTTCTCACCCACGGCTACGTGGCCCTCGCCCCCGACGCCAGCCTGCTGATGTGGTTCCGCAACGACGACGCCTTTTTCTACTTCAAAGTGGCCCAGAACATCGCCGCCGGGCTGGGTTCCAGCTTCGACGGGATCGGCCTGTCGAACGGTTACCACCCGCTCTGGATGCTGGTCTGCATCCCGGTCTTTGCCCTGGCGAAGTTCGACCTGTACCTGCCCCTGCGCCTGCTGACGGTCGTCCTGGCCGGGTTCAATCTCGGCGCGGGCGTCCTGATCTTCCGCCTGCTCTCGCGCCTCACCCGCCAGCCGGTAGCCATGCTGGCGGCGGTCTTCTGGGTCTTCTACCCCGGCATCCACGCCCAGACGACCCAGGGCGGCCTCGAAACCGGGATCAACGTCTTCTTCCTGGCCTGGCTGCTGTACGCCGTCAGCCGCCTCGAACCGGACCGGCCGCCGACCCTGCGCCAGATGGCAAAACTCGGCCTCCTGGCCGCGCTGGCCGTGCTCAGCCGCCTCGACAATATTTTCCTCCTGCTCATCCTGGGCGTCTGGGCCGTCTGGCGGGACGAGAAATTCCGCAACCAGGCGATGGCTTACATCCTGCTCACCACCCTCGGGGTGCTGGTCAGTTTCATCGTCCGGCTCGGCTTCAAAGGGTTTTACGACTTTGCCGTCCCGGCCCTGGCAATGATCGCCGTTTCGCTGGCTATACGTTTGCCGGTGTATTACTTTGGCGGATTGACCGGGCTGGACTGGCGGGACAAGACGAAAGCCCTGGCCCGCATCCTGGTCGTCGTCAGCCTCGCTTCGGGACTGGTGGGCCTGCTCATGCTTGCGGTGAGTTTGATCCCGGCTGTGGGCGGATTCCCGCGCTCGGCCCTGGCCGTGGACTGGGCGCTGGCGTTGCTCTCGGCCCTGCTCGTCAGCGGGATGGGAGCGTGGTTGGAAAATAATGGCGCGGAGCGCGGACTTCAGTCCACAAATAGCAGCAGACTAAAGTCTGCACTCCGGTCTGCACTCCAGAATTCGTGGGAATACTTCAACGCCCGCTGGCCGGATTGGCTCAAGCGCGCCCTGGTCTATTTCGGCATCCTCGGCGGGACGGTGCTGGTTTACATGGCGGTGAACTACCTCCTTTTCGGCACGCCCATGCCGGTCTCCGGGCAGATCAAGCAGTGGTGGGGCAGCCTGGACACAGTCTACGGCAAGCGCGTCCAGGATTGGGATGCGTTCCTGGGTTTCAACTCGGATGGCCGGGTGGTTGCCTTTGCCACCCTCAACGAGATCATGTCGTTTTTCCTGTTGCCGAAAACCGTCCCGTTTTGGGGGCTGTTGGCGGGTTACGCCCTCGTCGGGCTGGTCCTGCTGGCGAAACGGGAGACGGGCTTCGGGTCCGGGCTGGATCGCAGCGCCTGGCTGGCCGCGCTGACCGGGGCGCTGATCCACGTCTGGTCGTACAACGCCCGCGGCTACGTCGCCATCCGGGAATGGTACTGGGCCGCCCAGATGCTGGTCTCGGTCATCTTTGCCGGGCTGTTCTGGGACGCCCTCCTGAAAAAGCTGCCCCTGAAAATGCTCGCCGGGGCGGGCGCGGTCTTGGGGATGGCGGTTTTCGCCGTTTCAGCCCTGTCCATCGTGAGGCTGGTCCCCTACGACACCTCCCGCCTGGGCGAAGACCTGACCGCCGATATCCGCTTCCTGGAAGCCAACACCGAACCCGGCGCGTTGATCGGCATGACCGGCGGCGGGATGGCCGGGTATCTCATCCATGACCGCACCATCGTCAACCTGGACGGGTTGATCAACTCGGTCGCTTACTACCGCCTGCACCGGCAGTTCAAGAGCTACGAATATCTCGACCGGATCGGGCTGGATTACGTGTTCGGCAACGAGTACATCGTGACCGAGAGCGACCCCTACGGCAAAGTCTTCGACGGACGCCTGACGCCGCTGAAGACCTTCGTCAACCCGCACGTGTTGTTCCGCTACCTGCCGGGCGGGGAGGCGCAGCCGTGAGAACGCCCCGCCCGTTCAGCGTAACCCTGCTGGCTTTGACTGTGTTAAGCCTATCAGCCCTCAACCTGATACGTTTCGGCGCGGCCATCGCCCAATGGGATGCGCTGGCCGAGTTTGCGCCGCGTCCCGGCCCGCTTTACATTATGTTGACCGGCCTGGCCTGGGCCGCGCTCGGTTTCCCGCTTTACGTGAGCCTGTGGCTGGACCGCCAGGCCGGCTACCGGGCAGCCCTGCCGGCCGGTTTGGCTTACTCAGCCTACTACTGGCTGGACCGCCTGCTCCTGCAAGAGCGCCCGGCACAATCCAACTGGCCGTTCGCACTCGGAGTGACTGTCACAGTGTTATGCCTTGCTACGTTCGTAGCATTCCATCCCAAATCCAGGAATTTTTCAAGAAGAGAGTCTCATGACCGATAATCCCAAAATCCAACACCTGCAAGACATGAGAGCAAAATCCCGAATGGGCGGCGGCGAACAGCGGATCGTGGCCCAGCACGCCAAGGGCCGCCTGACCGCCCGCGAGCGCCTCGACCTGCTGCTCGACAAAGGCTCGTTCCGCGAGATAGACGCCTTCGTCCAGCACCGCACGAGCGATTTCGACCTCGACAAGCAAAAGTTCCTCAGCGATTCGGTCGTGACCGGCTGGGGCACGATTGACGGGCGGCTGGTGTACGCCTTCTCGCAAGACTTCACCGTCTTCGGCGGCAGCCTGGGCGAGGTCCATGCCGAGAAGGTGGTCAAGATCATGGACATGGCCCTCAAGAACGGCGCGCCGGTCATCGGGTTGAACGACTCCGGCGGGGCGCGCATCCAGGAGGGGGTGGTCTCCCTCGGCGGTTACGCCGACATCTTCCTGCGCAACACCCTCGCCAGCGGCGTCATCCCGCAGATCTCGGCCATCATGGGGCCGTGCGCCGGCGGGGCGGTCTACTCCCCGGCCCTGACCGATTTCATTTTCATGGTGCGCAACTCCTCCTATATGTTCGTCACCGGGCCGGACGTGGTCAAGACCGTGACCCACGAAAACGTCACCCAGGAGGAACTAGGCGGGGCCAGCGTACATGCCGAAAAGTCCGGGGTGTGCCACATTGCCGCCGACAGCGAGGCCGACACGCTCTACCTCATCCGCAAATTGTTCTCATACATCCCGTCGAATAACATGGAAGACCCGCCGGTAATGGACACCGGCGACGATCCCCTGCGCATGGACGAATCGCTCGACACGATCATCCCCAACGAACCCGGCAAGCCCTACGACATCAAGGAGGTCATCCGCCCGATCGTGGACAACGGCGAATTCTTCGAGATCCACGAGCATTTCGCCATGAACATCGTGGTCGGGTTTGCGCGCCTGGGCGGGCACTCGATCGGGATCGTCGCCAACCAGCCGGCGGTCCTGGCCGGGGTTTTGGATATCGATTCGAGCGAGAAGGCCGGACGTTTCATCCGCTTCTGCGACTCGTTCAACATCCCGGTGCTGACCTTCGTGGACGTGCCCGGATTTTTGCCCGGCACCGTGCAAGAGCATGGCGGCATCATCCGTAGCGGCGCGAAACTACTCTACGCCTACTGCGAAGCGACCGTCCCGAAGCTGACGGTCATCACCCGCAAGGCTTACGGCGGCGCGTACGACGTGATGTCGTCCAAGCACATCCGCGGCGACGTCAACCTGGCCTGGCCGACAGCCGAGATCGCCGTCATGGGGCCGGACGGGGCGGTCAACATCATCTTCCGCAAGGAACTCGACAAGGCCGAAGACCCGGTCAAGCGCAAGGCCGAACTGGTGGCCGATTACCGCGAGAAATTCGCCAACCCCTACGTGGCGGCCTCCCGCGGCTACGTGGACGACGTGATCGAGCCGCGTGAGACCCGCCCGCGCCTGATCAACGCCCTCGAAATGCTCAGCAACAAACGCGATGCCAACCCGGCCAAAAAGCACGGCAACATCCCGTTATGACCGCGACCGCCAACGCCCGCTTCCACAAGATCGCCGAATTCGTGTTGGGCCGCCGCGAAGACACCCTGGCCCACAGGCCGGAACTCGCCCCATCCCTGGAATATCGCTGGAAACACACCCTGCGGGTCGCCCAATATGGCAAGCAACTGGCCGAAGCCGAGGGCGCAAGCGTCGAACTCGTGGTGGCGGCCTGCCTGCTGCATGACGTGGCCCGCTTCGACGTTGCCGACCACGGCATCGAGCACGGACGCGTCGGGGCGCGGATCGCCCGTCCCCTGCTGGCAGAACTGGGCTTCGCCCCCGCCGACGTGGACAACATCTGCTTCTCCATCGCCGTCCACGTGGATGACAAGGCCGATTTCGAGCACCCGGTCACGCTGGAGTCGAAGGTCGTCAACGACGCCGACAACATTGACCGTTTCAGCGCCTACCGCATCCTGCTCCATTTCCGCGACACCCTGGACGATTACGAGACCCTGGTCGCCAGGGCCTCCCAACGCATCGAAAAACTCAAACGATACCGCCAGGAAGCCCAGGTGATGGGCACCGAGACCGGCAACCGGCTGTTCAACCGCCAACTCGACCTGCAGATCGAGGTCTTCGAGCGATTGGTCGCCGACAGCCGGATCACCAGGATGCCGGAGATTTGAGCGACGATTTACGATTGACGATTTGCGATTTTCTGCATTCACCATTCTGATTTCGACATTGGAGAGACCATGTTCAAAAAAGTGTTGATCGCCAACCGGGGAGAGATTGCCGTCCGCATCCTGCGCGCCTGCCGCGAAGCCGGGATCGAGTCGGTCGCTGTCTATTCCGAGGCCGACCGGCAGGCCCTCCACGTCCGTTACGCCGACGAAGCCTTCCTGCTCGGTCCCGCCCCCTCGCGGGACTCGTACCTGCGGGCCGACAAGATCCTCGAAATCGCCCGCAAATCCGGGGCAGACGCCATCCATCCGGGTTACGGGTTCCTGGCCGAGCGCGAGGACTTCGCCCAGGCCTGCGCCGACGAGGGCATCACCTTCATCGGCCCCAAGCCGTCTGCGATTGCGGCCATGGGCGACAAGATGACCGCCCGCAACACGGTCATCGCTGCGGGAGTGCCGGTCGTCCCCGGGACGGAGGGCGAAGGCTCCCTCTCGGACTCGGAACTGCTGGCGATAGCCCCGCAGATCGGCTTCCCCCTGCTGATCAAGGCCACGGCCGGCGGCGGCGGCAAGGGGATGCGCGAAGTGAAAGACCTCGAAGAAATGCCCCTGCTGCTCCAGTCGGCCCGGCGCGAGGCGGAATCCGCTTTCGGGGACGGGAATGTCTATCTTGAGAAGCTGGTGCTTGGGGCGCGCCACATCGAGATCCAGGTCCTGGCCGACACGCACGGGAACGTTATCTACCTCGGCGAGCGCGAATGTTCGCTCCAGCGCCGCCACCAGAAGCTGCTCGAAGAAGCCCCCTCCCCCTTCGTGGACGAGGACCTGCGCCGGAAAATGGGCGAAGTGGCCGTCAAGGCCGCCCAGGCCGTGGACTACGTCAACGCCGGGACCATCGAGTTCCTGGTGGACAAGGACAAGAATTACTTCTTCCTCGAAATGAACACCCGCCTGCAAGTGGAACATCCCGTGACCGAAATGGCGACCGGGATAGACATCGTCAAGGAGCAGCTCCGCATCGCCCGCGGGCGGCAGTTGTCGTATTCGCAGGAGGACGTGCAGCTCAAGGGCGCGGCCATCGAATGCCGGATCAACGCCGAGGACCCGTACAACGGGTTCCTGCCTTCGACGGGCCGGATCGCCCATAGTCTTTTGCCCACAGGCCCGGGCATCCGGGTGGATACGGGGGTATATCCCGGTTTCGAGATTACGCCTTATTACGATCCCATGATCGCCAAGCTCATCGTCTGGGGCGAGACCCGGGCCCAGGCCATCCTGCGTATGCGCCGCGCCCTCGAGGAGTACAAGATCGTCGGCGTGCGCACCAACATCCCCTTCCACCAGACGATGATGGATTCGCACCGCTTCATGGGCGGGCAGTACGACACCCGTTTCGTGGAGGAGCGCTTCTCGATGCTGGACAGCGAGGAAGGCCGGGAAGTGCGGCCGGACATCGCGGCCATCCTGGCTACGCTGGTGGCCCACCAACGCACGCAGCGCTCGGCCCAGATCGTGCGGCGCGGCGAACGGGATACCAGCAACTGGAAGTGGGTCGGGCGCTGGGAACGGATGCACCGGTAGGAATTTACGATTGACGATTGACGATTTACGATTTACGATTTGCGATTGGCGATTGAGGATGATGTATGAAATACATTGCGACCATCGAAGGTAAGGAATTTACGATTGAGGTTTTGGACGAGAACCACATCATCGTGGACGGGCAGGCGCTGGAGGTGGATTTCGTCTCGGTCAGCGGCCAGCCGGTCTATTCGCTGATCGTGGACGGCAAATCCTACGAGGCCTACGTTTACCCGGCTGAAGACGAGTGGGAAGTGCTGCGGCGGGGACACATGTACCCCGTCAAAGTGGAGGACGAGCGCGAGAAACGCCTGCGGGCCGCGGCCGGCGGCGGGGTGGCCGAGACCGGCGAGTACCATCTCAAGGCGCCCATGCCGGGACTGGTGGTCGCCATCCCGGTCGAGGAGGGGCAGGCGATTGCCAAAGGCGAGGTGCTGCTCATCCTGGAGTCGATGAAGATGCAGAACGAACTCAAGTCGCCCCGCGACGGCACGGTCAGCCGCATCCGGGTCAAGCCGGGTGACAGCGTGGAGCAGCGGGCAACGCTCTTGAGTGTGTTGTAACGGAACCTGCCACAGAGACACCGAGACACAGAGTTTTTTTAATCTCCGTGACTCTAAGCCTCTGTGGCTGATTTGGGCAAGCAATGGGTACAGAAACCGAAGCCAAATTTTTTGTGCGTAACCTGGGCGCGGTCCAGGCCCGGCTGGAGAAGCTGGGCGCCCGCCTGCTCCAGCCGCGCATCCTGGAGACCAACCTGCGCTTCGACCTGCCGGACGGTTCGCTGCGCCAGGGAGGGCGTGTCCTGCGCCTGCGCCGGGACGGGTCAGCGCGCCTGACCTACAAAGGCCCGTCGGAGACCGTCGAGGGGGTCTTGAGCCGCGCCGAGATCGAGGTGGAGGTCGGCGATTTCGACACCACCCTCTGCCTGCTGGAATCGCTCGGATACCGGGTCGTGGCAACCTATGAGAAATACCGCCAGGTCTACAGTCTCGACCTGGAGAAGAGCGGCTTTCACGTTTTTTTGGACGAATTGCCTTACGGGGATTTTGTGGAAATCGAAGGCGAAACCGCCGAAGCGGTCCTCACCGCCGCAAACCGACTCGGCCTGGACCCGAAAGCAGCCATCCCGGCCGGTTATTTGGCATTGTTCGAGGCCCTGTCTGCCGAGCGCGGCTACGACCCCTCGAAATTGACCTTCACCGCCCTGGCCGGACTCAGCCCCCAGCCGGAGCACCTGCGCGTCCGGGCAGCGGATGAAACATAGACTTGGGTTGTACTGCTAAAGCCAGAATGGTCATTTGAACAAGTCTGAGTGTGTACCGGTGCGGATCAGGCGCAACTCGTTACTCACAAAGGCATAGATCAATATCCAGTCAGGGCTGAGGTGGCAATCCCGTGCTCCTGCGAATTTTCCATGCAAAGGGTGGTCATGGTACTTTTCATCCAACCCTTTTTCCAGAACCAAAAGCTCGACCACCTCGCGCAGTTTGCCCATTTCGAATCCCCGCTTTGCCACCAGTTTGACATCCTTTTTGAATTGCCCCGAATAGCGGATGGTCCGCATTATGACCCCAGTTCTTCGAAGAGCGCATCCACGTTTTCAGCTTCGTAAAGCTCAACTCCCGCCAGAGCCTTTTCGATGGCTTGAGCAGTTTCAGTGTTGGGAATGGCAACGGCAAAAGGCAGGGCCTTACGCAAACTGACCTGGTTGAAGAACAACGTAATCGCCTGGGATGTGGTCAGGCCAAGTCCCTTCAGAACCTTTTCAGTCTCGCGCTTGAGTTCGGGATCAATCCGGGCGGTAATCATGGTCGTCTTGCTCATGTGTCTCTCCTGATCGCGTATATCAAATGTGATACACCCATTTTATCATGTTCCTTACCGGCTTGACAACTCAACCCGCCCGGCTATACTGGAATTGTACCGGAGGAGTGATACCATGCGTGGTTTCGGGCTGGACGAACTGCATTCCAAAATCCCTGAATTGAAACACCCGGCGGTGGCGCTGCTGGCCGCCCTGATCCCCATCGTCACATTCAGCGCGGCCACCCTGCTCCTGGGGACTCTCGACCGGCTCCGGCCCGGCTGGACCCTGGCGAGCCAGATCGCGGTCATGGCGCTGGCCTTCCTCACGATTGCGCCGTTTTTCTGGCGGCACGAGACTTACACAAAACGCTGGGGGGACAAAGCCTACCGCAACGCCTTCGCCCTCCACGTGCTGACCGGGCTGCCGGTAATCTTTGCGGTCATCGTCCACATCGCCTTCATGCCCGACGAACGGGTCATTTCCGGCGGATGGGAACTGCCCGCCGGGGTCGCCGCCTGGTACTTCTGCCTGACCGGCGCAGTCCTGGACCTGCGCGCCATCCTGACCTTCGGCTTCGACAACCTGTCCATGCTCTACGTGTACTACCCGCAGGAAGGCCGCCTGGTCAACTCGAAAATCTACGCCGTCATCCGCCACCCGGTCTATTCAGCGCTCATCCGCATCGGGTGGGCGCTGGCCCTCTGGCGCGGGACGTGGGCCTCGCTGGCCTTCGGCCTCTTCATGCCCCTCGGCCTGACCCTCTGGCTGCGCCTGGCCGAAGAACGCGAACTGGTCCAACGCTTCGGGGAATCCTACGCCGATCACCGCCGGCGCGTCCCGGCCTTCTTCCCGCGGCTCGGAAGCCTCGGTCTATTTTGGAAATTCCTGCTGACAGGAAACTGAACAATGGAGACTATCAAGACCACCTTCCTCATCCTCGGCGGTTACGGCTACACCGGAAAACTGCTGGCCCATCTCCTGCTCGAATGGTCCGAAGCCCGGCTGGTGATTTCCGGGCGCAACCTCGACAAAGCCCAGGCGTTCAGCGACGAACTCAACCGGGATTTCTCCGGGGAGCGCGTCAGCGCCCTGCGCACCGACGCGGCCGACATCAAAAGCCTGCGCCACAGTTTCACCGGAGTTGACATGGTCATCGTTGCCGCGCCAACTACCCAATACACCCAAAATGTCGTCCGCGCCGCCATCGCCGCTGGAACAGATTACCTCGATGTCCAATATTCCAACGAGAAACTCAAAATCCTGAACACCCATGCCGACCAGGTCCGGGCTGCCGGTCGTTGCTTCATGACGGAAGCAGGCTACCATCCCGGCTTGATCGCCGCCCTCATCCGCTACGCGGCGCGCAACTTCATCCGCCTCGAAAGCGCCCACGTCGGCGGCCTGCTCAATATGGGCCGCGCCCTCCCCTACTCCGACGCCGTGGACGAACTGATGGAGGCCTTCAAATCCTACCAGGCCCAAATCTTCAAGGATGGGAGCTGGACCAAAGCCGGCACCTTCAGCACCCACAAATTCGACTTCGGCGAGCCTTACGGCGTGCGCAACGCCTTCTCGATGTACTTCGACGAACTCTCCATCATTCCGCGCCTCTACCCAGGCATCCAGGAAGTCGGTTTTTACATCGCCGAGACCCACTGGATCACCGATTATGTCATCTCGATGCTCGTCATGGCTGGGCTGAAACTTTTCCCGCGGGCCACGAAACCGCTGGGGAAGTTGATGTGGTGGGGGATGCAGACTTTTCCCAGGCCGCCCTACGGGGTGACGCTCCAGGCTGTAGTGCGCGGCGCGCGGGAGGATGGGCCAGCCGCCGCCAAAACCAGCATTTTCCACCCCGACGGTTATTTCCTGACAGCCGCCCCGGTCGCGGCCTGCCTGCTCCAATACCTCGACGGCTCGGCCCGCCGCCCCGGCCTGTGGATGATGGGCGAGATCGCCGACCCCGTCTACCTGATGGAAGACATGAAAAGTATGGGCGTGAAGATCAGCGAGACCTAACAAAACTATGGGTTACTTCCAGTCTGCCAGGGCGGTATCCTGCCTATAATTTGATCATCACCAATCAGCCAAGATCTTGCCCAGTGGAGGAACCCATGAACCGAAAAATCGCCATCCCTTTCACCGTCATCCTGCTGGCCACACTCATCTTCACGGCTTGCAGCCAGCCCGCCGCCAGCCCCACCCCCAGCCTGGACGACGCCGTCCAAACCGCCATCGCAGCCACCGCAGCCTTCAACGCCGCCGTGGACCAAGCCGTCCAGGCCACCATCACCGCCCTGCCGCCCACGCCCACCCCGCTCCCCGAACCGGACTACACCAGCCTGAGCGAGGAAGAACTCGCCGCCCTGATAGATGAAGCCGTCAATGAAGCCGTCGCTGCTTCCGAAGCCTCCTACACAGCCACAGCCGAAACCACCTCCGACAGCGCCGTCACTTACGACGAAATCTACGACACGATGGCCTACATCTACGCTGCCGAAGCCGCCCTGGCCTATGCGGACGACCTGATCTACGCCTACTACGACCTGTACGGCGAGTACGCCTCCGAAGCGCTCGACCTGCTTTACCTGATCGAAGAAGATCTGTCTTCCATGTCGGATGATATGGAAGACATCGCCAGCCTGCTGGAGCAGGGCGCTGAGGCCGCCACCGCCGCCATCGAACAGCTCAACGCCGCCGCCGGGCAAACCAGCGCCCACCTGGAAGAGATCCAATCGCAGGCCGAGGGCTGGGTCGAACAGGTCCAATCCAGCCTGCAAAGCCGCGAGCAGGATTTCCTGAACCTGGCCCCCAACGAAATCGCCGGAAACCGCAACGACGCCATCCAGCAAGTCTACGATTACCTCGACGCGGTCAAATCGGCCATGGGCGACAAGAAGATCGGCCGCGACGAAATGCTGAACATCGCCCAACTGGGGGCCAACGCCCAGGCCGGCATCCAGGCTCAGGGCGGACCCGGCCTGCAAAACCTGCTCGGCTCGATCAACGGGCTGACCTCCCAACTGGCGAAGGGCCAGTGGCCGCAGGCCCGCGGCGGGCTGGGCGGGTTCGAGGCCTCGCTGCCCTCCCGCCCGCGCCGCTGATCCCGGAATTCAATTTCCTGATATCAAAACTCCCGGCCAAAACCGGGAGTTTTATTCGATCACGGCCATCGCTGATTCGTCCCACCCCACCTCCCCGACCGGTCCGTTTTCGCCGAGCAAATTCGGTAAAAGGGATTGGAGATCGGTCGCCGAACCCGAAGTATAAAACCGGACTTCCCCGCGTCCCCCCGGCTGACGCTTGGTCCCGAGCGCATCGAGCAGACGTTTGGCCTGCCGCGCCACCGCCGGGGCCGGGTCTATCACCCGGACGTTTTCGCCGGCGATCTGCTCAATTAACGGGATCACGAACGGGTAGTGGGTGCAGCCCAAGACAACGGTATCAATCCCCCCGTCCAGCATGGGGCGCAGGGCAGACTCCAAAATGAGTCGGGTGGCCTCCCCATCCAAATCCCCTTTCTCGATCTGGCCGACCAGTCCGGGGCAGGTATCCTGGTACAGTTTTACCCCGTTGGCGAAACGCTCCACCACCGAGGCGTAGAGCGCCCCCTGGAAGGTGGCCGGGGTCGCCAGCACACCGACCCTGCCGGTCTGGGTGCGTTCGGCCGCAGGCTTGACCGCCGGTTCCATGCCGACGAAGGAGATTTCGGGGAAGGTCCGGCGCAGGTGGTGCAGGGCCGCCGCCGAAGCCGTGTTGCAGGCCACGACGATCAGCTTGGCCCCCCTGCCCAGCAGGAAGCGGGTGACGGCTTCGGAAAAGCCGCGCACCTGTTCGAGCGAGCGCGGCCCGTAGGGGACATGCCCCTGGTCGGCGAAGTACAGCACCGGCTCTTCGGGCATCAAGCCCCGCATGGCCCGCAGCACCGACAGCCCCCCGACGCCGGAATCGAACACACCGATGGGTTGGTTGGGGTTCATGGGGCTATGATAAAGGGGGAAAAGTAATAAGTAAAGAGTAAAAAGGTTGGGTAATTTCCCGCCTCTCACTTCTCACTTTTCACTTTTTCCTTTTGACCTTCACTTCGCACACGCCTCCACAAATGCCTTGAATAGTCTTTGCGCCGACGGCTGGTCGGTCAACCATTCGGGATGCCATTGCACCGCCAGGCCGAAGGGGTGGCCGGGCAGCTCGATGGCTTCCACCAGCCCGTCGGGGGCGCAGGCGGCCGGCTTGAGCGCCGGGGCGACGTCCTTGATCCCCTGGTGGTGCAGGCTGTTGACTTGCAGGATCGGCTCGCCGAGCACCTCCGCCAGGCGGCTGCCTTCTTCCACACGGATTTCATGCGCCAGTTCATTTCGCGGGTAGCCGGGGAAGTAATCGTGCTTGAGCGCCCCAAGATGCTGGTCCTGGATGTGGGTGTAGAGCGTCCCGCCCAGGCTGACGTTCAGTACCTGGCTGCCGCGGCAGATGCCGAGGAAGGGCTTGCCGTCCCGCAGCGCAGCGTCCAGCAGGCCGAATTCGAGGGCGTCGCGCTGTTCGTCCACGCCGTAAACGCGCGGGTGGGGGTCGCCGTCGAAGCGGTCAAGGGCGATGTCCCCGCCGCCGGTGAAGAGCAGCCCGTCGAGGCGGGCGTAGAGGGACTGCCAGGCTTCCTCCGGCAATTCAGGCGGGACCAGCACCGGCGCGCCGCCCGCCTGGATGACGGCGGAAATGTAGACGCGCAACAGGATCGCGGCGGGCAGGTCTTCCTTCGTCTCGCCGTTGTAGGCCGTGAGGCCGATCAAAGGTCTGGGCATATCTTTCTCCTGAGCCAAAGTGGATGCGACAAAATTTCGGAAATCTTTTCAGGGTCCTTTCAACCGGAAACCGTTTCAAAGGATTTCCGAAATTTACTGCATATAGAAAGACAAAAGGGCGCAGCGGTTACAACTGCACCCTTTCCATCTTTCCATGGTGGTTCCTGGCAGGTCAATCGAATTTTTGTTTGAGGCGGGCTCGTTTGCCGGTGCGTTCCCGCAAGAAATACAGTTGGGCGCGGCGGACGCGCGAGTGGCGTTCGACCACGACCTTATCCAGGCGCGGCGAGCGCAGCAGGAAGGTGCGTTCCACGCCGATGCCGTTGCTGGCCACCCGGCGGACGGTGAAGTTCTGGTTGTTGCCGCCGTTGCGCAGGCGGATCACAGTTCCCTTGAATTCCTGGATGCGTTCGCGGTCGCCTTCCTTGATGCGAACGTGGACGCTGACCACGTCACCCGGCCGCAATTCCGGGATATTGGGATTGACAGGGGCCTCGACAGCTTTTAGAAGATTGCTCATGATATTTTCCTTACTCGAATTTTCGTCTTGTATTTCCAGCCCGAGACATTTTCCCGGTTGGCGCGAGTGCGGATTATAACACGCACACCCGCAGGCTTCAAGCCCGAATTTCGATATTACGGCAGACTTCGGAAGTCTCTTTAGCGGTATTCCCGTATCACCAGCACCGCATTGTGCCCGCCGAAGCCGAAGGCGTTGCTGATGGCGACTTTCACCTTCTTTTCCCGGGCCTTGTTGGGCACGTAATCGAGGTCGCAGTCGGGGTCGGGGGTTTGGTAATGAGCAGTCGGCGGGATGAGGCCCTCGCGCACCGCGTTGACGCAGAAGACGGCTTCCAGTGCGCCGGTGGCGCCCATCATGTGCCCGGTCATGGATTTTGTCGAGGAGATCGGGATGCGATATGCCTGCTCCCCAAAGGCGGCCTTGACGGCCTTGGTCTCGGACAGGTCGTTGAGCGGGGTGGCCGTCCCGTGGGCATTGATATAGTCCACCTCGTCGAGGGCGACTCCCGCCGAGTCGAGCGCCTGGCGGATGGCCGCCGCGCCGCCGCGCCCATTCTCGTCCGGCGCGGTGACGTGGAACGCATCCGCGGTGGAGGCGTACCCGGCCAGTTCGGCCAGGATGTTAGCGCCGCGAGCTTTGGCGTGGCTTTCAGTTTCGAGCACCAGCACAGCCGCGCCCTCGCCCATCACCAGCCCGTCCCGGTTCCTGTCGAACGGCTGGGGGACGCGGTCCATCTGGTCGTTGCGGCGGCACATGGCCTGGATCCGGTCGAAGGCGGCCACGCCGATCTGGGCAATGGTCGCTTCGGTCGCGCCGGCCAGGGCCGCATCAATCATCCCGGCCCGCAGCATCATCCAGGCCATACCGATCCCGTCCGAGCCGGAGGCGCAAGCCGAAGCCACCGAGAAGGACGGGCCTTTGATCCCGTAGTCTATCGCCACCAGCCCGGAGGCGCCGTTGGGCATCATCATCGGGATGAAGAACGGGCTGACCCGGCGCGGGCCGTCTTCTTTCAACGTGAAGATATTCTCTTGCATCGAGGTCATCCCGCCAATGGCCGCGGAGATGATGACCCCGATCCGCCCGGCATTGTCCTCGCGGATATCCAGCCCGGACGCGGCGATGGCTTCATTGGCTGCGGCCACGGCGAACTGCTCGAAGCGGTCGCGGCGGCGGGCCTCCTTGCCGTCCATGAATTTGGCCGGGTCGAAACCTTTGACCTCCGCCGCCATCTGGACCTGCCAGCCGCTGGCGTCGAAATGGGTAATCGGTCCCACGCCGGACTTCCCGGCTGTGACGTTTTGCCAGGATTCGGTTACCGACAATCCCAGCGGGTTGACCGTCCCCATTCCGGTAATTACGATCTTTTCAGACATAAAAACACCTCATCAAAAATTCAAAAGTGATGGATACCACCTTATGAAACCCGGCCAAAAGCCACGAGTCGCGAGCGATTGGCCAGTCACTCGAACAACCGGACTGCGACGCGCCGGGCAGCCCGGTCCCGTTGATCGGCATCCAGGGTTGCCAATGGGATGTCCAGATGGCTGGCGACCGCCACATAGACTGAATCCGCACCGCGCAAGCCCAATTCAGCGGCCAGTTGCGCGGCTTCATCCAGGAGGGTGCGATCCATTTCGACCAGACGCAATCCGGGCAGGTTCTCCAGTTGGGCAATGGCGCGCTGCGCCAGGGATGGGTCGCCGGTTCGGCGGGAGACCGCCCCGGCCACCTCCGCCAGCAGCAGGGACGGGGCCAGCATTTCCGTCCCCGCCTCCCGGTTGGCCGACATCCAATCCCGCGCCCTCGCATGGAATACATCCTGTGGGACAAGCCGCGCCACCCACAGGCTGGCATCCGTTACGAAAAAGGATTTTCCCCCGCTTTCCATCATCGCCGCGCCTCGCTGACGGCCCGGGACGCGGAGACGCCTTCCGGCCAGCGGCTGCCGATCTCCGCTGCCAGCCGGTCCAGGTTTTCCCAGGCAAGCAAGACATCCTCAGCGCCCGGCAAAACCGGGACGATGCGGGCCACGACTTTGCCGTGATGGGTGACGTAGATTTCGTCGCCGCGCTCGCGCACCCGGCGGATCAACTCGCTGGTCTGTTGTTTGAGTTCGCGAATACCGACTGTGACCATGCTTTTCTCCTATCGAATGTAGACACAATTGTAGGCATATTATAGCAAAGTTTGGCGCCAGGCGTTCCAGGATATAATGCAGTAATCTTTGTCGTGTACTACGGAGGCGGAAACCCATGATCCTCAAATCGCTGACCCTGCTCATCACGCTGGCCCTGCTCCTGACCGCCTGCTCCGGCGGGACCGCCCTGCCCAGCGCAACCATCCCGCCCAGCGCGACGGCCAGTCCGAGCAGTACGCCGGAGCCAACAGCGTCATCCACCTCAACACTCACACCTTCGCCCACGCCCACCGCCACCCTGACCCCGCCCGCGTCGTTGGAACCCGAACAAGCCAGGGAAACCATCGAAGCCCTGCTCCGGGAGCCGGTGGATTGCGCGGCGCCTTGTTTTTGGGGAATCATGCCAGGACAAACCCAACTTGGAGAAGCAAAGAATATTTTTATCCACTTTGGGCTTCAATCAGAATATACAACTACTTTGGAAGATAAAGATTTCTATGAAGTTGATTATGGTTCCGATACTGGTTTGTCCTTGATAGTGCTGCTCACCGTTCAAAATGAGACTGTGGAGAATTTACGTATCCACCCACACCCCGAAAAGCAAAAAACAGGGGTTCCGCGTGAATGGCTGGCCTATTCGCCAGAAACACTGATCGAACGATATGGCGTGCCTTCAAGAGTGAATTTTGTATTAGATTGGGGACCTCGCCCTTTTTTTGAAATGGACATGTATTTTGATGCAGTTGATATGATTGTTGAATATGATGGTCACGATATTATTCCTAGACAAAAAGGCTCGCCGCGAGTTTGTCCGCTAACCGATCAATACGAGGGTGTCGGACTATGGATGGGCAAGGATCCATATTACCCCCCTCGTGGGGGAGTCCCGCTGGAAAAAGCGACTTCGATGACCTTGCAAGAATTTGCTGATTTGATGACTGGTGATCCCACAAAGGCTTGTTTTGTCATCAACGGGGAAGTGTTCCCCTAGCGTTTCTGTTTGTGCCTACCAAAGTCACTCGGTAGGCTTACGTAGAGACACCGTTCGATAGTCATCCGAGTCAGGACGAAGCCCGTCCCAGGTAAGGCAAATCGGCAATTTGTCATACAGGCCCCACTTTTTGGTGATATAATCCCCGCACCATGAACAGGCAGACATTCACTCCCAACGCCAATAATAACGACAATGATAATCGCCACGCAGACGTTGGGCGAGATTTTGCCGGTTAACTGGAACTTCCCTGAAAACCAATCGCCCAACGCAATCGCGAAGGGCGATTTATTTTGTATATTGATACCCAACGGAGTCCAACGTCTCCTGACGTTGGCGGCAAAGTCAGGAGACTTTGCACTCCGAGATGAATATTTGGAGGTGAGGCATGTATAAATCTCATACCTGTGGCGAACTCAGGGCTACCCACGCCGGACGAACCGTCACCCTGGCGGGCTGGGTGCATCGCCGCCGCGATCACGGCGGGGTCGTTTTCATTGACCTGCGCGACCGCTTCGGACTTGTTCAAGTTGTTATCAATCCCGATCTCCCCAAAGACGTGCTCGACCTGGTCGCCAATGTGCGCGCCGAATGGGTCCTGCAGATCACCGGCCTGGTGCGGGCGCGCCCGGAAGGCATGGTCAACCCCAAACTGGTCACCGGCGAGATCGAAGTCACCGCAACAGATGTAAAAGCATTAAACGCAGCCAAACCCCTGCCCTTCGTCCTGACCGAGGAAGACAAACTCCCCGACGAGGCCATGCGCCTGAAATACCGCTACCTCGACCTGCGCCGCGACAAAATGCGCCGCAACATCGAGCTGCGCCACAAGGTCATCAAGTTCATCCGCAATTACCTCGACAGCCAGGGCTTCCTCGAGATCGAGACCCCGATCCTGTTCAAGACCACCCCCGAAGGGGCGCGTGACTACCTCGTCCCCTCCCGGGTCCACCCCGGCGAGTTCTATGCCTTGCCCCAGTCGCCCCAGCAACTCAAGCAACTGCTGATGGTGGCCGGGATGGAGCGTTACTTCCAAATCGCCCGCTGCTTCCGCGACGAAGACCAGCGCGGCGACCGCCAGCCCGAGTTCACCCAGCTCGACATGGAGCTGTCTTTCGTTGAACGCGAGGACGTGATGGCCCTGGTCGAGGAGATGTTCACCAAAATGGTCGCCGAAGTCGTCCCCCACAAGCGCCTCTTGCAGACTCCCTGGCCGCGCCTCACCTACAAGGAGGCGATGGAACGCTACGGGAAGGACAACCCCGACATCCGCTTCGGGCTGGAACTGGTAGAGGCTACCGATTTGGCGGCGGGTTCCGGCTTCAGCGTTTTCGAGAACGTCGTCGCCGCCGGCGGGCACGTGCGCGGCCTCAACGCCAAAGGGCTGGGGGACTACACCCGCAAACAACTCGACGAACTGACCGCCTTCGTCCAGGATCTGGGCGCCAAGGGGCTGGCCTACATCGCCCTGACCCGCGAAGGGGAAACGCGCTCCTCGTTCGCCAGGTTCCTCTCCGAGGAACGGGTTCAGGCCCTCCTGTCCCGGTTCGAGGCGGAAAAGGGCGACCTGCTGCTCTTCGTCGCCGATAAACCGTCCACCGTCTTCGAATCCCTCGGTCGGCTGCGCGTCCTCATTGGCGACCGTCTCGGCCTGCGCGACAAGGACGTGCTCGGCTTCTGCTGGGTGGTTGATTTCCCGTTCGTGATGTGGAACGAGGAAGAGAACCGATGGGACCCCAGCCACCACCTGTTCACCTCGCCGCTGCCGGAGGACATCCCGCTGATCGAGACCGACCCGGGCCGGGCGCGCGGCGCTCAGTACGACCTGGTGCTGAACAATTATGAAGTCGGCGGCGGCTCGATCCGCATCCACAACCGCCAACTGCAAGAGAAAGTGTTCCGGCTGATCGGCCTGGACGTGGAAGTGGCCCAGGAGCGCTTCGGCCACATGCTGGAGGCTTTCGAGTACGGCACGCCGCCGCACGGCGGGATCGCCCCCGGCATTGACCGCATCTGCATGTTGCTGGCCGACGAGCCGAACATCCGCGAGGTGATCGCCTTCCCCAAGAACCAGGCCGCCAAAGACGTGATGGCCGAAGCCCCCTCGCCGGTCGAACCGGGGCAGTTGAGGGACCTTCACATCAAGATTGCAGAGTAAAGATATTCGATACTCGATATTCGATAGCCGAACGTCGAGCATCGAACTATCGAATATCGAATTATCGCCACCCGAGAGGCCCCTATGTCCCCATCCTCCATCACCGTCAACGATCAACTCGTCCGCGAGATCGCCTTCCTGGCCCGGCTGGACCTGAGCGAGGCCGAAATCGCCCTGTTCGTGGACCAGTTCGGCGACATCCTGGACTATTTCAGCATCCTCGACGAGGTGGACACCAACGACGTGCCGCCCGCTTACCAGGCCGCCCGGACCCCCAGCGTGCTCCGCCCCGACGAACCGGAAACCGGCTTCAGCGTGGACGACCTGCTCTCCAACGCCCCTGCCTCCGAAGCCGACAGCGTGGTCATCCCGCGCGTCCATTTCGAACAATAAGTTGTGCGGCGACATTCATGTCGCCAACGTCGCACTTGCGAGATAAATCTCGCGTTACGATTATTTGAAAACCAGCCATGGAACTTCACGACTTTAGCATTCATCAGGCCCACAAACTGCTTACCAGGAAAGAAATCTCGTCCGAGGAATTAATACGGGCGCATCTTGAGCGCGTCCACGCCCTCGACCCGCAAATCAAGGCGTTCGTGACCGTCAGCGAGGAGACGGCCCTGGCGCAAGCCCGCGAAGCCGACCGGCGCATCCGGGATGGCGAACCCGTCACCCCGCTGACCGGCATCCCGATGGCGGTCAAGGATTCGCTTTCGACCAAAGGCGTCCGTACCACAGCCTCGTCAAAGATTCTCGAAAACTACGTCCCGGCCTACGACTGCACCGCCATCCGCAAGATCCGCTCGGCGGGCGCGGTGCTGGTCGGCAAGACCAACATGGACGAGTTCGGGATGGGTTCCTCGACCGAGAACTCCGGCACCTTCACCACCCGCAACCCGTGGGGCTTCGACTGCGTGCCGGGCGGGTCGAGCGGGGGCGCGGCCGCGGCGGTTGCGGCGGGG
>DIDQ01000032.1 GCA_002418215.1 Anaerolineales bacterium UBA5796 | reverse complement strand
CCTCACCAGCACTTGCGTGCGGCGCAAGTGTCGTTCCCTTTGTGTTCCTTTGTATTTCAAAAGGTTTTTCCCGTCAAAAACGGGAGAGCTTTTTTTTGAAAATATACCTTTGACTCTACTGCAAAAACCAATAAACACAAAGGTCACAAATTTGCAGCGGATTCACCATTTATTTTGTCATGACGATGACGGACATCCCGTCGGGGGCGGAGGCGGAGCCGGTGAGGGAGGGGTAAAACGCAATGTCCCGGAAGCCGGCCTGCCTGCCCATTGCGGCGAATTCCTCCCGCTCGTAGGCCTGCGAACTGGAGGCGTAACGGGTTACGCCGCCGGTGGACAGGCCAACGATGTAGTAGCGTTCGGTGGTGACGTGCTGTTCGTCGTCCCAGAAGGATTCCATCAGGCACAGGTGCGGGGTGTCGGCGAAGAGTTCGTTTTCGGCGGTGTACCAGGTGGCCGGCTGGTTGCCGGATTCGTAGATGGCGTCAATCGTGGAGACTTCGAGCAGCAGCTTGCCGCCAGGATTCAACGCCTCGCAGGCTTTGCCAAGGATTAGCCGGGCGTCGGCGGGTCTGAAGACGTTGAACTCGCCGAAGATGAGCATCGCCAGCCCGTAGCCGGAGCCGTAGTCGGTGGCGCGGAGGTCGCCCAGGGTGTAGGAGCAGCCTTCGGGAGCGTGTTTGACGGCGTACTCTATGGAGGCGGGGGCAAAGTCAATCCCGCGGCAGGCATGCCCCAGCGTCGCGAGACGGGCCGAGTACAGGCCGGGGCCGCATCCCAGGTCGAGGACGCGGGAGGGCTGTCCGCCCAGCAAGTGTTCGTGAATCCAGGCCACCTGCTTTTTGATGGTCGGTGTGCGGCGGCTGGCGGCGTCGTGGCGCTGGGAGAGGTGCTCCTTGAGCATCCGGCGGCTGAAGGCGGGGTCGTCCCAGGGGATCTTTTCGCCCTCGGCCCAGGGACGGGGTTCGGGGTCGCGGTGGAGCAGGTCGAGTAATCTCATTTTTTGTAGGCGACGATCATCCCGTCCCGTACCGGGGACAAGGTGACGATCCAGCCGGGATCGGTGGTGATCAGGCGGGTGAACTCGCGCACGCCGGCGGTCGCGTCGGAGCGGTCGGACGGGTCGAAGATGCGCCCGCTCCAGAGCATATTGTCAATGATCAGCACCCCGCCGGGGCGCAGTTTGTCCTGGATGACCGGCAGCGAGGCAGGGTAGGCTTCCTTGTTGATGTCGTTGAAGATCAGGTCGAACGGGCCGGGCGCGGACTTGAGCGTTTCCACCGCTTCGGCGACGTGGTACTCGACCAGGCCGTCGAACCCCATCCGGGACAGGTGGCCGGTTGCCATTTTCGAGAGTTGCGCGTCCCAGACGGTGTGGTGGACGACCCCGCAGCCGTTGTTTTGCCCCTGTCCGGCGCAGGTCTCCTGGACCGCCCTGGCGAACCAGGCGGTGGAGTAGCCGTAGCCCGAACCCATCTCGAACACCTTTTGGGCGCCGACCATGCGGGCGATCTGGTAACACTGGTAGCCCGCCACCGGGCCGATGATGGGGAAGTCGTGTTCGTCGGCGTAGTGCTCCATGGCCTGCATCTCCGGCGGGCGCGGCGGGACGAGGGCCGCCAGGTAATCCTGGACGGCGGGAAAAGACAATTGGTCAGACATCACAGTACCTCCAAAGTTCACAACACAAAACGCAACCCGTCGGCTCCGCCGGGGACTGAAGGGGATCGAAGCCCCCGGCTATTCCTGCGAAGCCGCCTGAAGGCGACTCTCAATTCAGCGCTCCCCGCATCCGTTCCAGGCCTTCTTCGAGCAGGCTGCGAGGGCAGCCGAAATTCAGGCGGACGAAATTCTCGCCGCCGGGGCCGAAGTCCGCGCCCTCGTTGAGGGCGACCCCGGCTTTTTCGAGGAAGAATTTGGCCGGCGGCCCCTCGATTTTACCCGCTTCCACCAGCCGGCTGCAATCCAGCCAGGCCAGGTAGGTCGCCTCGGGCACGGTGGTGCGGATGCCCGGCAGGTGCTGGCGCACGAACTCCACCAGGAAATCCCGGTTGGCGGTCAGGTAGCCCCTCAAATCGGCCAGCCAGCCGTCGCAGGCCCCCGACAACGCCGTCTGCGCCGAGACCTGTCCCAGGCTGGAGACGTGCATCGTCAGGCGCTCGACGGTCTTCTTGTACCGCTCCCGCAGGTCAGGGTCCGGGATGATCGCAAACCCGCAGGACAGCCCGGCCACGTTGAAAGTCTTGCTGGGGGCCACCAGGGTGATCGTCCGGGCGGCGGTCTCCGGCGAAAGCGTGGCGATCGGGACGTGCTTCGCCCCGTCCAGGAGCAGCTCGCTGTGGATCTCGTCCGAGCAGATGACGATGTCGTTCTTCTCGCAGATTTCGGCCATCCGGGACAGGTCGTCACGCGAGTAGACCTGTCCGGTGGGGTTATGGGGATTGCACAACAGGAACAGGCGGGTCTGGACCTCGGGCCTGGCCGCCGTTTTGAAGGCCTCCCAATCCACCCGGTAGCGGATCGCGCTCCCCTGCGCCTGACGGGCAAGCTGGGCAGTCTGGCGGGCCAACCCCGCGTTCTCGTGGACTTTCAGGAACGGGAAGTAGACCGGGGTCTGCATCATGATCCCCTCGCCGGGCCGGCAGACGGTCCAGGCGGCGGCGTTGAACCCGCTCACCAGGCCGGGCACGGCCACGACCATCTCCGGCTCGACCTTCCAGCCGTAGAGCCGGTCCATGCGGGCGGCGACGGCGGCCAGCAGCCCAGCCGACGGCATCTCGTAGCCGAACACGCCATGTTCGACGGCTTTTCGGAGGGCTTCCCTCACCGGCGGCGGGGCCTGGAAGTCCATGTCGGCCACCCACATGGGCAGCACGTCTTGAGGGTATCTGTTCCATTTGATGGAATTGGAATTGCGGCGGTCAACGGTGGTGTCGAAATTGGTTTTCATTGCGGAAAAATCCCTGCCCAAAACTGGAATTATGCCGGGAATGGCCTGGCGCCTTCCCCGGAAAAGGTGTGGTTATTGTAACGTAAAAGTTTCCGCCGGCGAACGCGCAGGCGGCTCCCCGCTCAATAAGATCGGTGCCCGTTGGCGACCATTTTCAGGAACGCCTCCACCACCTCCGGGTCGAACTGCGTCCCGGATTTGTTGTGGATGTATTCCAAAGCTCTCTCCTGGGGCCAGGCTTTGCGGTACGGGCGGTCCGAGGTCAGGGCATCCCATACGTCTATCACGGCGAAGATGCGGGCGGAGAGCGGGATCTCATCCCCGGCCAGCCCGCGCGGGTAGCCCGACCCGTCCCAGTGCTCGTGGTGGCAGTAAGGGATTTCCAGCGCCTCCCGCAGGTACGTAATGGGACGAAGCAAATTGTAGGCGTGGACCGGGTGCAGTTTCATCAATTCCCACTCCCTGTCGTCCAGGGGACCTTCCTTGAGCAGTACCCGGTCCGGGACGCCGAGTTTCCCGATATCGTGGAGCAGCCCGCCCCGTCGGATTTGCAGCAGCACGTCGCTCCGCAATCCCAACTCCCCCGCCAGGTGGACAGCCATTTCAGTGACGCGCTGGGTGTGGCCTTCCGTCTCCTCGTCCCGGAGATCGAGCGCCCGCGACCAGCCTTCCAGGGTCCTGTCGTAGGCCAGGACCAGGTTATTGTTGGAGCGTTTCAACTCCGAAAACAAGTTGTAGGTTTCGATGGCAATCGCAGCCTGCCCGGCCAGGGTCTCCAGGAGGTCTACCCATTCTGGATCTCCCGATTTGTCCTCGGCGCTGAAGACTTCCAACACGCCATGGCAGCGCCCTTTGGCGATCAGCGGAACTCCGCAATAAGCGGTCAATCCCAAGTCAGGCAACTGCGGGCGCGTCCATAACCGCGCCTGGCTGATGTTTTTGATGCAGACCGGGCGTTGGTCGAGGGCAATTTTACCGGCGACTTCTTCGCCCAAACGGATCCTGGTCCCCGCAAATAACGCCGGCTCGATCCCGCGCCCGGAGTGGAATTCCAAAGTCATAGTGTATTCATCCAGCAAATAGACGCACGCCGCTTCGACCGACAATTGGGAAATAACCTGGTCCAGGAGCACCCGCATGACGACATGCAAATCCAGGCTGCCGGTGATCGCCATGTCAATGGCCCTTAAGGCATGCAGGTTTTCCAGCCTTTGCCTGGCTTTCGAATAGAGGCTGGCGTTTTTGATCGCGGAAGCGGCCTGGTCTGCCAACCCTTTCATCAACTGGGTGTCATCCTCATCGAAAGCGCGGCCCGCGTCGGTTGTCATGGCGATCAAGGAACCGAAAAAATTCTGGTCTTCGAACATATTCGAAACGGCAATGGCATGGACGCCCAACTCCTGGAACAGGTCAACATCGAAGACCTGCGAGGCTTCGGCCAATTCCGGCAGGAAGGCCACCGGTCCCAATCCCTGGGCAGTTCGGATATATTTTTCAGCCGGAACCGGTTTGATGATCTTCACATCCTCGTCCACCAGGCCATGGGAGGCGGCCAGGTTGATGATATTCTCGCGCGAGTCGAGCAGGGCTACGATGACCATCTGCACCCCCAGCGCATTTGCCAGCTCTTCGCAAATGGAATTCAGCACGATGGGCAAATCGAGATTTTCGTTGATGCGCGCTGCGGTCTCGGTCAGGGCATTGGCCCGCGCCAGGTGGCGGCGGATCAAATTTTCGGCGCGTTCACGCTCCTCCACGTCCCGCAAGATCACGGTGAAGACGAGCGTGTCGCCTTCCCGGTATTTGGTAGCTGTGGCTTCGGCAGTGAATTCCTCTCCATTTTTGCGGCGGGCGATGATCTGGCGCATTACGACTGAATCGTCCGGACCCTCGCCAAACTGCCTGACGAAATAGCGGTGCGGGGCGGCGTGGCGTTCGGCCAGCAGGATGTCCAGGGGGCGGCCGAGAGCCTCATCCGCCTCGTAGCCGAAGATCTTTTCGGCTCCCAGGTTGAAATAAGTGATGGCCTGATCCCTGTCAATGCTGATGACCGCGTCGGTGGATACCGCCATCAGGTTGTTGAAGTACGTTTCGGTCTGCTGGCGGTAGTTTTTTTCCTGCTGAAGTCGTTGCAACTGCGCCCGCAGGCCGAGAAAGAGAAGCGTCCCCGTGACGGTCACGAACAACAACCCTTTGATCGTTTGCCAGTTGATGTAAGTTTCCTGGGTCGGCAAAATGAGATCGAGCACCCGGTCGGACAAAACGATCCACAGCCCTGCAACGGCCATGTAGATCAGTGATGTTCGCAGCGCAATTCCCAAGGATAATTTTTTCACGGCCCCCGTCCTGAGGAACCTGGGTTACGTTTCATATCCTTCCAAGCATCTTTTCAAGAGAAAAATGAAACAGCGCGAGGCAGACGGGTGCAACTTGCCCGCCTCACGCCCCGGTTTATCGAGGAAACGCCTTCCAAAACCGGATTTCCTACCAATTCAGGCTAATTTATCTTAATTATAACCCGGTTGGTCTTTCTCCGGCGATTCGCGCACGATGTACAACGGACGGCCTTTGGCTTCATCGTACAGGCGTCCGATATATTCGCCCAGGATGCCGAGAGAGATCAACTGCACACCCCCCAAGAACAGGACCGCGATCAGGGTAGTAGCCTGTCCGGTAAACGCTCCCGCCCCGCTCATACGCATGATGATGACCACCGGGATGGCCAGTATCGCCAGCCCGGCGGAGGCGAACCCGAAGTAGGTCGCCACCTGGAGGGGGAAGTACGAAAACCCCGTGATGGCATTCAAGGCCAGCTTTAGCATCTTCCTGAAGGGGTATTTGGTCACACCGGCCACGCGGGCGGCGCGCTTGTATTCCACGCCGACCTGCTTGAACCCGACCCAGGCCGACATGCCGCGCGGGAAGCGGTGACGCTCGCGCATGGTCTTGAGCACATCCACCACCTTGCGGTCCATCAGGCGGAAGTCGCCCGCATCGAGCGGCATCTTGACATCCGTGATGCTGTAGATCAGGCGATAAAAGGCGGCCGCGGTGAATTTCTTGAACCAGCTCTCGCCTTCGCGTTCGGCCCGCACAGCATAAACGACCTCGTAGCCTTCCTTCCACTTTTTCGCCAGTTCAAGGATAACTTCGGGCGGGTCCTGCAAATCGGCGTCAATGATAACGATTGCATCCCCGCGGGCGTGGTCCCAACCGGCAGTGATGGCGATCTGGTGGCCGAAGTTGCGCGCAAAAATAACCGGACGGACCCGTTCGTCATACCGGGCCAATTCCTGGATCTTGTCGGTCGAGCCGTCGGTGGAGCCGTCGTCCACCAGGACAAGCTCCCAGGTCTCGCCGGTCGAGTCCATCACCCCGGAGACGCGGCGGTAGAGTTCGGGGATGTTTTCCAATTCGTTGAAGATGGGCGCAATGATCGAGTAGGTAAGTCTCATTCTGTTGGCTCTTGTCTGGTTTCTTGTTTCCTGCGTTTCGGGCGCGGCAATTGCTTCACTTCCGCCTTTTTCACAAACCGGACTTCGTCGTCAGAAAATGCCGGCAGTCCCAAAATCCGCCGCCGCATGTACTCGCCGATCACGGCCACAGAAGCCAGCACAGGGACGACCAGCAGCGCGCCCATGATGCCTTCGAGGATCGTGGCAGCCATGATGGCGATGAAAACCAACCCTTCGTTCATGTGGACGCTGCGCCCCATCACATAAGGCCGCAGCCAGAAGTTCTTCAAGTTGATCAGGATGAGATAGGTCGCCAGCGTGATCCCGGCCACCCACAGGTTCGACAGCGGGATCCAGCTCGACCCTTCGAGCAGGGCCACACCCACAGCCAGGATGGCCGCCAGGAAAGGCCCCACGTCCGGCACGAGGGTGAAGAATCCGGCGATCACGCCCAGGGCCAGCGCGCCGGGGATGCCGATGATCAGCCAGGCGACGGTAAAGACCACGCCCACGATCAACATCAGCACGATCTGGCCGCGCAGGTAGGCCATCCACACGTGGCGGATGCGTCCGTAGAGTTCCCGCATTTCGTCCTGGTAAGGTTCGGGGGCCAGCTCGATCAGATAGTCCCGCATCTCGGGCCAGTGCGAAAGGAACAGGTGGACAGCCACCAGGATCACCAGGAACCACAACAGTCCCACCGAAGTGGATTCGAGCAACTGGAACAATTCCTCCGGCAGCGGCGAAAGGGCGGTTGACCGCAGTTGGGTCAGGCTCTGCCCCAACTGTTCGAAATGAAAGATGTAACCCGCAAATACGATCGGTTCGGACAGGATTTCGTTCACCTGGTCGGTCAGGTCCAGCAGGTCGCGGATCACCAGTTGGGCCTCGCTGAAAAAGACCGGCGTCAGGGTGGCCGGGATGCCCACCAGCAGGATCAGGGCTGAAAAATAGACCAGGTTGACCGCCGCGGCCCTGGACATGCGCGTCTTTTCGAGCAAAAAGGTGACGACCGGGTTGATCAGATACGCTACGAACCCGGCGATGATCAGGGCGCTGGCCGCGGCGCGCGCATAGATCACGAAAGCTGCGAATGCGACAAAGGCCGTCGTCCCCGCAACGTAGCGGAATGGAATACTCCAATTCGTTTTCATAACTGGCGTTTCAAAGCCTCCAGGGTAGGTTCGATAATAGGCGCCGGGGACACAGCCTGCATCGCCGCCCTGACGTCTTTCAGGCCGCTGCCGGTGTTTAGCACCAGGACAGATTCCTCGGCTCCCACCTGACCCAGGCCTGCCGCTTTGACCAACCCGGCGTAAGCGGCAGCCCCGGCCGGTTCGGCGAAGATCCCTGCCTGGCCGAGGGACGCGATGGCTTGCAGGATTTCCTCATCTGAAACAGTAATGTACGTCCCGCCGGTCTCACGCGCGGCCCGGATGGCGCGCACGCCGTCCCGCGGCAGGTCAACCGAGATGCTGTCGGCCAGGGTACGCGCCGAAACGGGGACAATTTCCTCGGTCCCGGCATGATACGCATTCGCAACCGCCGCGGACCCTTCGGCCTGCACCCCGACGATGCGCGGCATTTTCCCGATCCAGCCCAATTCCAACAGATCCTTGAAGCCTTTGTGAATGCCGGAGATGATGTTGCCATCCCCAACAGAGACAAAGACGGTGAACGGGGCCTGGCCGAGTTCGTCCTGCATGAATTCCCAGATCTCGAAAGCGGCGGTTTTCTTGCCTTCGGCGGTGAAGGGGTTATAGCCGGTGTTACGGCAGTACCAGCCGAATTCTTCGGCGGCTTTGATGGTCAGGTCGAATGCGTCGTCGTAGGTCCCGTCCACCAGGATGACTTTCGCGCCGAAGACGAGCAACTGGGCCACCTTGGCCGGGGGCGCGGACTTGGGCGCAAAGATGACCGCCTTTTGCCCGACCGCGGCCGACATGCCGGCCAGGGCCGCCCCGGCGTTGCCCGTGGAGGCGGTGACGACCACCCCGGCCTCGATCTCCCTGGCCCGGGCGACGACGATGGCGCTGGCCCGATCCTTGAAGGAGGCGGTGGGGTTGCGGGACTCGTCTTTGACCCAGAGATTCTTCAGGCCGAGGCTTGCCGCCAGTTTCGGCATGGCAAAGACCGGCGTCCAGCCCGCAGCGTGGAGCGGGGTGCCGCTGCCCGCCACTTCGGGCGCGGGCAGCAGGGGCAGGTAACGCCACAGGGATGGGTCGGTGCGGCTGGTGATATCTTCGGGGTGGTATTTGGCGCGCAGGGCTTCGTAGTCGAGCACCACGTCCAGGTTGCCGCCGTCTTTGGGGCAGGTGTAGGTGACCTGCCCGGGCAGGTATTCGGTGTTGCAGATCGAGCAGCGATAGCCGGTGAATTTGTTCATGAATCAATAGACCTCAGCAGGGACTTTGGTTATCAGGTCTGTACGATTGAAATCCTTTGATGGTAACATCCTGAATAAATTCTTGAAAGACTTGGTGTCGGTTTCTTCGAAAAAGCAGAAGCCCTATGGAGTGTAAAGAATAGTCAGATAACCAGAAATCATGGGCTTCCGAATGGAGCAATAACTCTTTTGATTCAACAGCCCGTTCCTGGTCTAAAATTATTTCCAAGAAAATGTTGGTATCAAGAAGGAGTTTCATCTTGCCCCGTGCGCATTTCAGAAATTCGATGTTGCAGTTCCACCGATGTGTATTGCGAGCCTAAGTTTTTTAATGCTCCCTGCCACCCAAATCGCATTTTTGTCTTATGTTTTTTAGTCTGACGCGATGATAAAAATTCGACGAAATCGCGCACCTCTTCTTGCAATTCAGGGGGTAAAGCACGGATCTTTTCCTGTAAAGAATTTTCTGCCATAAGGATTCTCCTGATACTTTGCAATTATACCTTGCAGGAAGGCATATAGTTACGCCGCCCGACCAACAGGGCCGGAGCGGGCAAGGGCCAGGGAGAGAAATCTTTACTTTCCGCTCAGATGCGAAAACATAGGCTATGTTTTAAAAGAGATAGCCTATCTCTTAAAAGACATAGCCTATGTTTTAAAAGACATAGGCTATGTCTTTTGCGTTTATTCAGGGGCGGTAAACATCGGTAAGTGAAGATCGGGAGGCTTCCCGCCGGACGCGCGAGAGCCTGCTGCAACCTTTCCGGCCCAAGTGGGTTATACAAGACATAAACTCGATGGGCTGGAACAGCAGCCTGTCAAACCAACCTTAAACCCTTTCCGGGAGGACTCATGTCGAAAGTTGCAGTAATTACGGATAGCACTGCCTATCTGCCCCCAACCTTGAGCAAACAGTACAACATCACCGTGATGCCGCAGGTCTTGATCTGGGGAAACGATGTTTTCAGTGACGGGGTGGACATCCAGCCCGAAGAATTCTATACCCGCCTGAAAACTGCCAAAGTTATGCCGACCACATCACAGGTTTCCATTCCGTCCATGCAGGACGCCTTCAAAACCCTGCTCGACCAGGATTACAGTGTGGTGGGTATCTTCATTTCGGGCAAGTTATCCGGCACGATGTCGTCTGCGATCCAGGCGCGCGAGGCCCTGGGCGTCGGCGAGGACAAGATCGCCCTGGTCGACTCGAATACGACGGCCATGGCGATGGGCTTCCAGGCGCTGACCGCCGCCCGCGCCGCCGCAGACGGGGCCAGCCTGCCCGATTGCGTGGCGCTGGCCGAACGGTCCCGCGACCACACGGGCGTCTTCTTCGTGGTGGACACGCTCGAATTCCTGCACCGCGGCGGGCGCATCGGCGGGGCACAGCGGTTCCTCGGCTCGGCCCTCAACCTGAAACCGATCCTGGCCGTCCAGGATGGCCGGGTGGAGGCCGTGGAACGGGTCCGCACCAAGGGCAAAGCCGTGGACCGGATGCTCGAACTGGTCAAGGAGCAAGTCGGCGACCGCAAACCGGTGCGGATGGCGACCCTGCACGCCAACGCCGCCCAGGAAGCGCGGGAAATCCTTGCCCGCGCTGGGCAGATACTGGAGATCACAGAATCGGTCTTCTCCGAAGTCAGCCCGGTGGTCGGCACCCATGCCGGGCCGGGCACGGTCGGCCTGGCCTTCATGGCCGGGATGTAACCATCGCATTTTTCAGAATGGTGTGGGGTGTTTCGGATGGACATAACCCGTCCGAAACACCCCACACCCCGTTTAATGGGGATTTTTGCTTTCATGCAACTTCAACCACCGATCAGCATCCAAGAGAATGAGCGCCGAACGGCGTAAAACTTCACCTTTGGAGGATTGAAAAATGAAACAGAACGTTGGCAATATTGACCGCATCATCCGCATCGTCGCCGCAGCCATCTTCGCCTATCTCTACTTCGGGGACATCGTCACCGGCACGCTGGGCATCGTCCTGGTTGCGTTGGCCGTCGTCTTCACCGCCACCGCCGCCCTGGGGTTCTGCCCGCTCTACCTGCCCTTCAAGCTCAGCACAAAGAAATAACATCGGACGCCCATCCCCACGATCCAGACCCTAAAGGTTTCTCTGCAACTCTTTAGGGGTGCGCATTCACCGTCCCGAAGGTTTCGCCCAGACGACCTTGTTTTTTCGAAGAAACCTTCGGGACGTTCTGCCGCCGTCTTATTGAAATTTATAGTTCTCCCGTTTTTGACGGGAAAAA
>DIDQ01000130.1:695-46626 GCA_002418215.1 Anaerolineales bacterium UBA5796 | reverse complement strand
TTTGTGTCCGTAGTGTCCTTCGTGTTTAGGCTCTTTCCCGTTCGTTACGGGAGAGCCTAATTTAATTTCAGCCGCCGAAACTGAGCATTTCGGCGGCTGAAACTTGTCGGGGCCTTAGCACTCAGATCAATCGGCTGCAATCGGGTGCAGCTTCAGGTCACGCGCGTCCCGCCAGCGCAGGAAGGCTTTGGTGATCTCCTCGGCGATCGCCGGCAAGACCGCCAGCCCCAGGACGAGGCCCCACTCGCGCAGCGACAGGAAATGGGTGTTGAAGATCGGCTGCAGGAAGGGGATGTTGACGACCATCAGCAGCAGGATGATGGACAGCGCCACCGCGTACTGCATGTATTTGTTCGAGAAGAAACCGATGCCGCGCAGCGAGGTCTTCTCGGAGCGGACGGTGTAAGCCCGGAAGAGTTCGCAGAGTGAGAGGGTGACGAAAGCCATCGTTTCGGCGGTCATCACGTCCACGCCGGTCCAGTCGTGCTGGAACAGGTAGGTGAACGGGTTCATTCCCTGCGGGATGACGGCCCCGGCTTCCAGATGCCAGCCCAGGCCGAGGATGAAAGCCAGCAGGACGACGCCGGTCTGCATCACGGTTTGGATGCTGAGTCCCAGCCCCATCGAGCGGTTGATGATCGGTTCACGCTTGGCGCGCGGCCTGTCTTTCATGATGTTGGGATCGCCTTTTTCCATGGCCAGGGCCAGGGCAGGCGCGCCGTCGGTGATCAGGTTCAGCCACAAGAGCTGGATGGCGGTCAGCGGGGTGGGCAGGCCTCCCAGCGTCGCCAGGAAGATGATCATGATCTCGGCGATGTTCGAGGAGAGCAGGAAGAACACAAATTTGCGGATGTTGGAGTAAATGACCCTGCCCTGTTCGACTGCGGCCACGATGCTGGCATAGTTGTCGTCGGTCAGCACCATGTCGGCGGTCTCTTTGGCTACGTCGGTGCCGGTGATGCCCATTGCCACGCCAATGTCGGAGCGTTTGATGGCCGGGGCGTCGTTGACGCCGTCGCCGGTCATGGCGACGACTTCATCGTTGGCTTGCAGGGCGTCCACGATGCGCATTTTGTGTTCGGGCGAGACGCGGGCGAAGACGTCGGTCTGCTCGACTTCGGCGCGCAACTGCTCGTCGCTCAGCTTGTCCAGGTCGGCCCCGGTGAGGACTTTGTGGCCGGATTTGATCAGGCCGATCGATTCGCCGATGGCTTTGGCCGTGTTGGGAAAGTCTCCGGTGATCATGATCGTGCGGATGCCGGCGCGGGCGGCGGTGGCGAGAGCGGGGATGACCTCCGGGCGGGGCGGGTCTATCATGCCGATCAGTCCGACAAAGATCAGGTCTTTCTCGATCTCTTCAGGATCGTTGACATCCGGGATTTCGCTCACGACTTTGTAGGCAACGCCCAGGACGCGCAGCGCATCCCTGGTCATTTCGTCGTTGGCCGCCAGGATTTCGCGGCGGCGGGCGTCGTCCAACGGGGCGGAGGTGTCGTCCATGCGTTGGAAGCGGCTGCACAGGTTCAGCACCAGGTCCGGCGCGCCTTTGACGGCCACCACGTAGCCGGTGTAGCGTTTGCTGTCGTCATCGAAGGGCGAAATATCCTCCTTCTTCGGTTCTTCGATGTGGTGGATGGTGATCATGCGCTTGCGGGCCGAGTCGAACGGGACTTCGGCCACACGCGGGTAAGACCGGTTGAGCGGGCGGGGCAAGGCTCCGGCTTTGGCCGCCGCAACCAGCAGGGCGCCCTCGGTTGGGTCGCCGATCAGCCGGTAAGTGGGCTGGCCTTCGCCTTCGCCTGAAATTTCCATTTCGGAGTCGTTATTCAGCGCGCCGACCCACAGCCCCGTCAGCACCGCCTGGAAATCGTCCAGGTTCACCGGTTGGCCGCTTTGCAGGAATGTTCCATCCAGGCTGCGTCCGCTGCTGGTGACATCCAGGAAGCGGCCGTTGGCCCAGACGCGGGTGACGGTCATTTCGTTTTGGGTCAGGGTGCCGGTCTTGTCGGAGCAGATCACAGTGGCCGAACCGAGCGTCTCGACCGAGGACAGGCGGCGGATGAGGGCGTGGCGTCTGATCATCTCACGCATCCCAAGGGCCAGGCTGATGGTCACGACGGCAGGCAATCCCTCCGGCACGGCGGCGATCGCCAGGCTGACCGCCACCAGGAAGGTCTCGACCAGTTGTTCTTTGGCAGCGTTCAGGTAAGCCAGCAGGCCGCCGTCGGGGGCGAAGATCAGGCGCAGGTCGGTGTTCTGGGCGATGGCTTCGACAAAGACCAGCCCGCAGATGGCCAGGGCGGCCCATCCCAGGATCTTGCCTAACTGGTCGAGGCGTTTTTGCAGCGGGGTTTCTTCGTCATCCACGGCTTGCAGCATTTCGGCGATCAACCCGATCTGCGTCCGCATCCCGGTGCTGACCACTACGCCGCGTCCGCGCCCGTAGTTGACCAGCGTGCCCATGAATACGGTGTTCTTGCGATCCCCAAGCGGGACGTTCTTCTCCAGGCGGATGCTGGCGTCTTTTTGGACGGGGACCGATTCGCCGGTCAGGGCTGCTTCTTCGATCCTCAGGTTGACGGCTTCGAGCAGGCGCAGGTCGGCCGGGATGTAGTTGCCCGCTTCGACGAAGACGATGTCTCCCGGCACCAGTTCGCGGGCCGGGATGGTCTTGCGGCTGCCGCCGCGTAATACCTGGGCTTCGGGGGCGGCCATTTTCTTGAGCGCGGCCAGGGCCTGTTCGGCCCGCCGCTCCTGGACGATCCCCAAAACGGCATTCAACAGGACGATTGCCATGATCGCCGAGGCGTCAATCCACTCTCCTAAAAGGGCCGAGATGACCGAGGCCACGATCAAAAGCATGACGATGAAATTGTTGAACTGCTCCCACAGCAGTTGCATAAAACCGGGGCGCGGCGCCTCGGCCAACTGGTTTAACCCGTAGCGCTCGATCCGGCGTCTGACCTCCTCTTCGGTCAGGCCTAATTCTTCCACCCTGAGATTTTCAAGTACTTCTTCAGACGAAAGCGTATAGAAATCTTCCCCCTCAGTTTGCAGGGTTTCCTGCGATGGCAGTTCTTTGATGCTCATGGGCGACTCCTGAAAAGGGTTCTTTGGGATTCCGGGGCTTCCCGGCCAACCTTGATGATTCCTGAATATCCGGTTCGGGGTCAACAAAAAAGACCACCACACTCTGTGGTGGTCTCGCCAACGCTATCGTACAGCGCATGGGCGCCGAGAGCTAGGCTCTGTCTTGACGACAACCCATCCTGGTCAGGCGGCTACTCCCCGAACCGTCACCAGTGTAATCCCTGGGATTGTCCTTGTCAAGTCAACCCGATTGACAATTCTGTTGGTCGGGATCAAGGCTCGATGCGCGTGCCCGCCGGGAGCTCGACATCCTTGGGCACGATCACGATCCCGTCGCGGACGACGCAACCCTGGACCTCCAGGTCTGCGCCGCGCGGGAAGGGGCGGATGACCACCCCCTCGCCGATCCGGGCGTTCTTGTCGAGGATGGCGCCTTCGATGTGGCAGTTGCGGGCGATGCCGATGGGCAGGCTCCGGCCGCGGTGGTCTGCCTGGTAGTAGTCTGCGCCCATCAAAACGGAATCCAGGATGAGGGTCCCGGGAGCGATCTGGCTGCGGACGCCGACGACCGAGTGCCTGATCCGCGCCCCCTGGATGCGGCAGCCGTCCGCAAGCAGGACATCCTTCAGATCGCTGTTTTCCACAATCGAGCAGGGCAGGAAGCGGGCATGGGTGTAGATCGGGCTGTTGGGGCTGTAGAAATCGAAGGGCGCGTCCGCGGCGGTCAACTTCAGGTTGGTCTCGTAGAACGAGCGGATGGTCCCGATGTCTTCCCAGTAATCGTCGAAATCGAAGCCGAAGACCTTGTGGGTTTGGATGGCGTGCGGGATCACATCGCCGCCGAAATCGTCGTACTGGGGATAATCCTGGAGGAAGTCGAACAACACACTGGTGTTGAACAGGTAAATGCCCATCGAACCGAGGTAGGGGCGTTGGGCGTCGTCACGGCTTGCATAAGGAGCCAGTTTTTCGGGGTCTTTGGGTTTTTCGATGAAATCGGTGATCGCGCCGCTGGCGTCCCGCTTGAGGATGCCGAAGCGGTCGGCTTCGACGGCAGGCACCGGCTGGACGGCGACGGTGATGTCGGCGCCTTTTTCCCAGTGGAAGGCGGCCATGGCGGCATAATCCATGCGGTAGAGGTGGTCGCCGGCCAGGATCAGCACGTAATCGGCCCGGGTCGCCTCGATCTCGAACAACTGCTTGCGGACGGCGTCTGCCGTGCCCTGGTACCAGTCTGCCGATTCGAGGGTCTGCTCGGCGGCCAGGATCTGCACCCAGCCGGTGTGGAAGGCGTCGAAGTTGTAGGTCTGGGAGATGTGACGGTGGAGCGAGACCGAGTTGAACTGGGTCAATACGGCGATGCGGAAGATGCCGGAGTTGATGCAGTTGCTGATGGGGATGTCTATCAGCCGGTACTTCCCGGCAATCGGCACAGCCGGTTTGGAACGCACCAGGGTGAGCGGGTAGAGGCGGCTGCCGCGTCCGCCGCCCATGATGACGCCCAGGACATCGTTGAGTGTTGGCATGAAATCACCTCCTGACGGTTAATGGTCAAATGGTTGGCCGTATTATCTTCTAAAAATTGTGAGACGGCGTATTTTTTGCCAGAGGAAAACCAGGGGATACGAGAGTAACAGGAGCAGGTCAATCAGCAGGAAGATCAGATACGCTTTCATATTTTCTCCGATACTTCTACTTCCAAGATGCAAAACGAGACCGCCATCGGGCAGTCTCGCCAGGGTTTTTAATGTGCTCTGCTCATCTGGCAAGGCACAGTGTATAATGCTGGTGCCGAAGGTGGGAATCGAACCCACACTCCTTACGGAACACGATTTTGAGTCGTGCGCGTCTGCCTGTTCCGCCACTTCGGCTTTTTGTGCAAGGCCTTTGGCTCTGTGGGCTGAAGTATAACAACTCCCTATCACAAGGTCAAGATGAAACTAGGAATCATAGGCTTACCCCAAACTGGAAAGACCACCATATTCAACGCGCTGACGGGCGGGCACGCACCCACCTCCGCCAGCGCGGGCCGGATCGAGGTCCATACCGCAGTGGTGGACGTCCCCGATCCCCGCGTCCACCGGCTGTCGGCCATGTTCAACCCGAAGAAGACCATCTACGCCAAGGTTACCTACGCCGACATCGCCGGGCTGGATGGTTCGGCGGGCAAGACCGGCATCTCCGGCCAGTTGCTCAACCAACTCTCGCAGATGGACGGGTTCATCCATGTGGTGCGCGTTTTCGAGGATGAAAATGTGATCCACTCCGCCGGGTCGGTGGACCCGCAGCGCGATATCGAAACAATGGAAGGCGAATTCGTCCTCAACGACCTGATCTCCATCGAGCGCAAACTGGAACGGCTGGCGGATGAACGGCGCAAGGGTGGGACCGACAAGTCCCTCAACGAGCGCCAATCGGCCCTCTTCCAGCGCCTGCACGCCCATCTTTCGGAAGAAAAGCCGCTGCGCGAAGCCGGGATTTCGGCTGAAGAGGAAAAACTACTGGCCGGGTTCGGCTTTTTGAGCCGCAAACCGATGCTGGTGCTGCTCAACCTGGGTGAAGGACAAAACGAACCTGTAATTAAAACCCCCTTGAAAGTCGTCAGCCTGCAAGGTAAACTGGAAATGGAAATTGCCCAACTGCCCGCTGAGGACGCTGCCATCTTCATGGAAGAATACAACATCACCGAACCCAGCCTAAACCGCATGATCCGGCTGTCGTATGACCTGCTCGACCAACAATCCTTCTTCACCGTTGGCGAAGACGAATGCCGGGCCTGGACGGTGCAGCGCGGGGCCAGCGCCTTCGAAGCCGCCGGGGAGATCCACACCGATTTGCAGCGCGGATTCATCCGGGCCGAGGTGGTCGCCTATGAAGACCTGGTCGCCCTGGGGGGCATGGCCGAGGCCCGCACCAAGGGCAAATTCAGGCTGGAGGGCAAGGAATATATTGTGCAGGATGGCGACATCATGCATGTGCGTTTCAGCGTGTGACTCTTCGTCACACGCTTTTTGTTAATGGGACACCGCCGAAAGGAGCACACCATGTCACCCAAAGAAGGAAACCTGTCCAGGTGGGGAATTGCCCTTGCCGCCGTCATCCTGGTCACGCTGGCCTGCGGGATTCCCACCGCCGCGCCGACGCAGCCCCAGGCCCCGGCTTTCGATGCCACCAAAGCCGTGCTGGAGATCCAGTCCACCCAGATGTCGCTCCAGTTGACCCAGCAGGCCGTGGAGAACGCGTCGCAGGTCCAGCCGACGCCGCAGCCGCCCACGGACCAGCCCCCGACCCAGCAGCCGCCCACGGCTGAACCGCTCCAGCCTACGGCCGTCCCGCCTACGCCGACACAGGACATCGCCGAGCGCATCCGCAACGCCAAAATCCTGGTTTACGAAGATGCGGCGAGCGCCAACCTGGCTACCTGGGTCAAGGCGTCCCTCAACATGATGGGCGTGTCATATACCCACGACGGAGATGCCATTGGGGATTTCATGGCCCACCTCAACAGCGGCACCAAATGGGACCTGATCATCGTCGCGGCCGAGAGCCGCTCCGGCGTCCAGGGCGAGTTCTGGGATGTGATCACCCCTAAAGTGGTCAACGATAAAACGGCCCTGATCGTGGAAATGTGGTATCTGTCCGACACGGTTAACGGGCGTATCCGCAGCCTGGTCACCAAGTGCGGGATTGATTTCCAAAAAGTCAGGAAATACGTGGACTCGATCTACACCCTGGATACCAGCCACCTGGTCTTCACGACCCCCAACAACGGCTTCGGCCTGACCCATTACGTCGGCTATTGGACGGACAAGGGCGGGGATTACATCGAGCTGACCGGCAGCGGCGATGCCAAATTGTTGGCGGGCGGTTACCCCAACGAGAAATCCAGCTACGGGTTGATCGCTTCCTGCATGGAGGGGCGGGTGATCTTCCAGACCTTCTCGGACCACGATTACCATCAATCCGACATCATGGCGCTCTGGGAAAACTACATCACCTATGTGCTGACCAACCATTTCAACGCCGTTCCTTGATAAAATAGGGCCTCGCTAATTCAATGACAGGAGATCCCGAATGACCTTCACATCCACCCGCTGGAGCCTCGAAGCCCTCTTCCCCGCCCTCGACAGTCCCGAATTGGAAAGCGGCTTTACTGAACTGGAAGCCCGGGTCGGCGAATTCGAGAAGTTCCGCGCCGATCTCACCCCCGACATCGATCCTGAGCACTTTATGGACATTTTATCTGCCACCGAGGAGACCTCCCGTCTCGCTTACAGGTTGTACGGTTTCGCCGGTCTTTCCTTCGCGGCAGATACGCAAGACCAGAAGACCATGTCCCTCCTGGGGCGCATCCAGCAGTTCATGGCCGAACTGCAAAATCGCAGCCTGTTCTTCAGCCTGTGGTGGAAAGACCTGGACGATGAAAACGCCAACCGCTTAATGCAGATTTCCGGCGATTACCGTTACTATCTCGAAGTAATGCGCAACTTCAAACCGCACACCCTCACCGAGGCCGAAGAGAAGATCATCAACATCAAAGACGTGACCGGCGCCCAGGCGCTCGTCACGCTTTATGATGCCATCACCAACCGTTACGTATTCAAAGTCGAAGTGGATGGGGAAACCAGGGAACTGACCCGCGGCGAACTGATGGCCCACGTGCGCGGCAGCGACCCGGACCTGCGGGCGGCTGCCTACCGGGAACTGTACCGCGTCTACGGCGACGACGGCCCGATCCTCGGCCAGATGTACCAGACCCTCGTCCGCGATTGGCGCAACGAGAACGTCAACCTGCGCCGCTTTGCCAACCCGATCTCTGCCCGCAACCTGAACAACGACATCCCCAACGAAGCCGTAGACGCCTTGCTGGATGTCTGCCAAAAGAATGCGGTCATCTTCCAGCGTTATTTCAGGATCAAGGCCCGATTGCTCGGCATGGAGCGCCTGCGCCGTTACGATGTCTACGCCCCGATTGCCAAATCAGACAAAAAATACGACTTCGACACCGCCGCCGAAATGGTGCTGGACTCGTTCAACGCCTTCGATCCGAAGGTTGCCAACCTGGCTCGCCGCGTCTTCGAAGACAACCACCTGGACAGCGAAATCCGCAAGGGCAAGCAGAGCGGCGCTTTTTGCTGGTCGGTCGTCCCCGACCTGACCCCCTGGGTCAAGCTCAACTACCAGGGCAACGCCGATGACGTGGCGACCATGGCCCACGAACTCGGCCATGCCATCCACGCCATGCTGGCCGGCCACCATACCCTGTTCACCTTCCACTCGTCCCTGCCCCTGGCGGAGACCGCCTCCACTTTTGGCGAGATGATGCTCATTGACAAGCTGATGGCCGAAGAGCCTGATGAAACTGTCCGCCGGGACATGCTCTTCCGCCAGGTGGACGACGCTTACGCCACCATCATGCGTCAGGCTTTCTTCGCCTTGTTCGAGAAGCAGGCCCACGAAATGGTCCAGAACAATGCCTCGGTGGACGAGATCGCCGCGGCCTATTTCGAAAACCTGAAATCCCAGTTTGGCGACGCGGTGGAGGTGAGCGACGAGTTCAAGTGGGAATGGGTCTCCATCCCGCATATTTACCACACCCCGTTCTACGTCTATGCTTATGCTTTTGGGCAGTTGCTGGTGCTCTCGCTTTACCAGCAGTTCAAAGCCGAGGGTGAGGCTTTCAAGCCGAAGTACCTGAAGATCCTGTCAGCAGGAGGCTCGGAGGCCCCGGCCAGGATCCTGTCTGAAGCGGGGATTGACATCCGCAGCGCGGCCTTCTGGCAGGGCGGCTTCGATGTGCTGGATAAACTGGTGACGCAGTTGGAAGCGATGTAGAACATTCAAGGAATAAAAAAGGCCTGCACTCGATTTTCCGGTGCAGGCCTTTTTTATTATTCTGTGTTGCCCGCCAACTTGTTTGCGATTTTCAAAAATTCTGGCAGTTTCCCTTCCAATCGTGACCATCGTTCGATTTCGTCTACATCAATTACATTGTTTTGGGCAACCATTATGGCTTGCGCCAAACATTGCCTGTCATTCCAATGATAATAAGCTGCCAGCCTGTCTTTTACACAATCTGTTGGAGAAATTATCTTTAGAATTCCCGTCGAGAATTCTTTCTCAAAAACCTGTCTGACAGGTTCATCTCCGACCGAAAGCGGTCCAGGAGGAAACTCAATGAAAAAGACCGATTCCGGGTGCTCAAAATATCTTCCCTCCTCCTGAAATCCAATTTCCATCATGGCAGAGCGAATCACCCGTCTGTTGACTGCAAAGATATTGATAAGATCCAATCTTTTGAAACGTATTGACCGCTGCTATAAATGGCGACTGCCGCACCGCCAGACAGCACAACTTCGAGGCCTCTTCTTCTCAGGTGAGATTGGACATAGGCTCCCAACTCGGCTTGAGTCATTTCTTGAATTGGCTTCATAATGGTTTTTCCCGCTGGCGAGGCCTGCGCCTGTTCATCAATAAATCTTCCCGGACATCTTCTGGATAGAACGAAAATGCTTTTTCAAGTAATGATTTGAGTTCAGCAAGGAATGGGTAGCGGGGATTGAATTGATACAGGCGTGTTCGTCCTGCTGTTTTGCTGACCAATATACCACCCAATTCCAATTTTTCCAGTTGTTTTTGAATCGCATATAGATTGGCGTCAAAGAATTGAGCGATCTCCCTGGCATACCCGCTATCCCGGGTGAGCAAAAAGATCAAGACGCGTTCGCTGTTTTCAGTTCCTAAAAGAGGTGCCAACATTTTGACCTGCTTTCCCGGTTATATAACCAATTATATTGGTCATTTTATCAGGAGAAGCAGCACCCCGGAAGGTTAAAATATTGCAGTGGCGAATTTCATGTTTTTTCTACTCTTGCCCGGCACTCCTCGCAGGGACACAATGCTCTCAGGTATTGCCAGTTGTAGATGCCATAATCGTGGCCGTCTTCCCAGACGATGGTGATGGCATAAGAGCCGGTGCCGACCACACTGCTGATCCGCGTTGACGGGGATTCGGGCAGGTCCAGGCCGAAGACCATCGGGTCGGGGTCGGGACCCATGTTTTCGTGTCCGCCCCGGCACGAGGCGCAGGGACAGGCAGCGCGCAACAGCCCGAACGGGTAAACGCTGGTATGGCCGTCGTTCCAGGCGATGGTGAATTCTCTTTTGGTGCGGTCGGCGGTAATGCCGGTAGGTTTGAGGGGCATGGGGTCTCCAGATTTTTAGTATAGCGACATGAATGTCGCGTTACGGCGGCGGGATGACTTCCAGAAAATCTCCGGCGGCCCAGCCGGCCCGGGCCTCGTCGTAAGGCGCGACCAGGTACCACCAGGTATAGCCGTCGGCTTCTTGGGGGCCGTCTTGCACGGTGAAGGCCTCGGAATCATAGCCCAGGAAGACCGGGGTGCTGTTCAGACCAGGGGCATCCCGCAAGCGCAGGCCCTCGCCCTCTGTCCCGGCGATCTGGACATAAGCGCCGACGGTGATCTCTCCCGGCGCAGGCGTGGACGTGGGCAGGAAGGCCGGGTCGGGGGTGGGCGTGGGGGGCAGGATCGGGGTGGAGGTCGGGGCCGGGATAATGGTCAACGAAACGGGAGCAAGCTGGAGGTCCCCGGATGAGGCGGGCCGGACGAAAAAGACCAGGGCGGTCAAACCACACAGGGCCAGGGCGACCAGGATGGCAGCGATGACGGTCCAAAAATTGAATGGGCGGTTAGTTCGAGACATAGATTTTCTGGGGCGGGTGGCTGAGTAGATCGAGAGCTTTCGGGGGAATGAGCACCTTGAGGGCGCGCGGCCGGACGGTGACGGTGGCCTGATCGAGCATCGCGACCGGTTCGCCGTCGGCCTGCACCGCAAAGGGCTGGACGGCGTCGAAGCGCACCTCTCGCACCGGGATGCGCTGGACGGCCCGCGAGTCGACATGGCGGCCGGCCCACAGGTCGAAGGCGTGGCGCAGGGCGTCGGCCAGGCTGTCTCCGGCGAAGAGCCACAGGTCGAGCAGGCCGTCGTCGAGATAGGCATCCGGCGAGAGGTTGGCCAGCCCGCCCATGTAGTGGCGGATGTTGTTGACTACAGCCAGCACGTAATGGCCCCGGACCTCGCGCCCGTCAGCCCACAGGCGCATGGTGACGCCGCGCCACTGGGCGGCGTTGAGGATGGTGGCGGCGGCGTATTCGGGTACGGCGAAGAACTTCTCCAGGCGGACGCGCGGCTCGATGCGGTGGATGGTTAGCGCGTCCAGGCCCATCCCGGCCCACATGACGAACGGCAGGCCGTTGCACAGGCCGACGTCAATCGGGCAGGCCGGAGACTCGGCCAGCAGGCGGACGTTATCCCGCAGCACCCACCAGCGCGCCCAGTTGAAAACCGGCAGTCCCAGTTCGCGCGCCCAGACGTTGGCTGTCCCGGACGGCAGCACGCCCAGGGCCGTATCCGTGCCGATCAGTCCCGCTGCGACCTGGCTGATGGTCCCGTCGCCGCCGCTGGCGAAGACTACATCGAAGCTGCTTTCGGCGGCCTGGCAGGCCATCCGGGTGGCATGTTCGCCGCTGCGGGTTTCGACCACTTCCACCTGCCAGCCGCACTCGGCCAGCGCCCGGTCGGCGGTATGGATAAAGGGCTGGATGGGGAATCGCCCGGCAACCGGGTTGTAGAGCAGGAGGGCCTTGGGCATGGGCTGATTATACCCTTCGCGGGCAGGGTTGAATGGGGCGCGGCGGGGCAGTCCTGCGCACCTTGCCCTGCGTGATATAATCCGCCCAGGAGACCTCCCGGCGATGCAAGACGGATATCTACTCAACGGCCGCTACCAATTGCTCGAAAGGGTCGGATCGGGCGGCATGGCGATGGTCTACCGCGCCCGCGATCTGATGCTGGAACGCTACGTTGCCATCAAGGTGCTGCGCGAAGATTTTACGCGGGATGCGGCCTTCGAAGAGCGCTTCCGCTCCGAGGCCCGGGCCGCGGCCAACCTGTCGCATCCCAACATCGTCACCATCCACGATTTCGGCATAGACAACGGCCGCCCGTTCATCGTCATGGAATACGTGCCCGGCCGGGATCTGAAAACGCTGATCAAAAAACGGACGCGTTTCACGGTAGAAGAAGCCATCCCGCTCATGGTCCAGGCCTGCGCCGGGATCGGTTACGCCCACCGGGCCGGGCTGGTCCACTGCGACGTCAAGCCGCACAACCTGATCGTCACCTCCGATGGCCGGCTCAAGGTGATGGATTTTGGCATCGCCCGCGCCCTGGCGACCATCTCGCCCGAAGAACGCAGCGACGTGGTCTGGGGGTCGCCGCAATACTTCTCGCCCGAACAGGCTGCCGGCGGCCCGCCCTCCCCGGCCTCCGACGTCTACTCGTTGGGCGTGGTCATGTACGAATTGCTGACCGGCAGCCCGCCTTTCCACGCCAACACCCCGACCGAAATGGCCCGCCTGCACCGGGACGCCGCGCCGCACCCGATCAGCGAATTCGTGCCAGACATCCCCCCTGCGCTCGAACAGATCATCATGAAAGTGCTCTCGAAGGAACCTTCGGCGCGTTACCGCACCGCGGACCAGTTGGGACGGGTGCTGATGAGCTTCGGCGCCTCCCAGCCCGTCCCGGCTCAACCCCGGACGAATGGAACTGCTCCCGTTCACCAGACCCAGCCTCCGCCCGCAGCCGTTCCCGTTTCATCCCCGCCAAAAGAGGAGCCTGCCGACCTGGGCATTGACTGGGCCTCCGTCGGTCTCGGCCTGCTGGCGCTGATCGCGGCCGTCGGCCTGGTCCCGTTTTGGATGTGGGTCTATTTTGTGTATAATCCGCCCGTCCGCTGAAAAATGACGAAAAACATCATCATCGCTCCCTCCATCCTCTCCGCCGATTTCCTGCGCCTGGGCGCACAACTCGCCGAATGCGAGGCCGCCGGGGCCGACTGGATCCACGTGGATGTGATGGACGGGCGTTTCGTCCCGAACATTAGCATGGGGCCGGTCATCGTCGAGGCCTGCCGCCGGGCCACCTCCCTCCCGCTGGACGTCCACCTGATGATCGAACAGCCCGAACGCCACCTTGAGGCCTTTGCCAGGGCCGGGGCCAGCCACCTCACCGTCCATGTAGAGACCTGCCCGCACCTGCACCGCACGCTCCAGCAGATCAGGGAATTAGGCTGCAAGGCGGGCGTGACGCTCAACCCCGGCACCCCGGCAGCCGCCATCCAGCCGGTGCTGCACCTGGCGGACCTGGTGCTGGTGATGAGCGTCAACCCCGGGTTCTCCGGGCAGGCCTTCCTGTCCGAGACGGCGGCGAAGGCGGCCGAGCTTCGCGCCATGCTCGACGCGATCAACTCCCCCGCCTGGCTCGAAGTGGATGGCGGCATCTCCGCCGAAACCCTGCCGCAGATGCGCCGCGCTGGCGCCGACGCCTTCGTGGCCGCCAGCGCCATCTTCAAACACCCGGCAGGGATTACTAAAGGTATCCAGGCGCTAAAACATCATCAATTTTAGCCACAGAGTCGCAGAGACACCGGGATTTTTACAAGACTTGCAAAATTTTTGAGACGCTTTCTCATCATACTCTGTGACCCAGTGCCTCTGTGGCTGAAAAACAAAAATCCCGGCTCTCGCCGAGATTTTCCCAGTAACAGATTAAGGACGGATTACGCGGTTTTAGTCATGGTGCGGATGCACTTGGCGCACAACACTTTTTTCACCTTGCGGCCTTCTTCCATCACCGTCACCTTTTGCAGGTTGGGTTTGAAAGAGCGATTGGTGGCGCGCAGGGAGAATGAACGGTTGTGACCGAAGGTGGTTGACTTACCGCAGTGAGCACATTTAGCCATAGTTTTACGATCCTTTCCAGCAAATAATTGCTTGCCTTTTCCGACAGGCGGCGTATTCTACCACAAGTCGTATCCTTATTCAAGATGCGTTGTTAAATTACACGAGGAAAAACCAATGGGCGAAGATAAAACAGTTCTCGGCAGTATCCACATCTCTCCCAACGCGGTGGCGACCATCGCCTACCATGCCACGATGGAATCCTACGGCGTAGTGGGGTTGGCGCCAAAGAACGTGGCTGAGGGATTGGCCCAGGCCATCACCCGCGAACCGGCGCGCGGAGTTTCAGTCCACTATGATGGCGAGAAGATTGACATTGACATCTACATCATCGTGGAATACGGCACGCGCATCTCGTCGGTGGCTTCGAGCGTCGCCAACACGGTACGCTACCATGTCGAGAAGGCGCTCGGCCTGCACGTCAACGACATCAACGTCCACGTTGCCGGGCTGCGGGTCAGCAACGAAGATTAATCCCATCGTTTGGAGAGTTTAATGAGTGCAGATGCGCAATCCCAGCAGCGGCTGGAAAAAATCCGCAGCCGGCCTATTGACGGACAGGCGCTGAAGAACCTGGTCGAGGCCGGGTTGACCTGGCTGAAGACCAACCAGCAAACGGTCAATGCCTTGAACGTCTTCCCTGTGCCGGATGGCGATACGGGCACGAACATGGTCCTGACCATGACTTCAGCCTTCAACGAGATCGCCAATTCCGGCAACCACCACCTCGGCCAGATGGCCGGCGCGGTGGCCCAGGGAGCCTTGATGGGGGCGCGCGGCAATTCCGGCGTGATCCTGTCGCAGTTGCTGCGCGGCTTTGCGCGCGGGATGCACGACAACGAAACGTTGGACGGCCCAACCCTGGCGCGTGCCTTCGCCGAAGCGCGGGATACCGCTTACAAGGGCGTCGTCCGCCCGGTGGAAGGCACGATCCTGACCGTCGCCAAGGATGCGGCCGCGGCCGCGGAATCAGCCCTGAAGTCCACGCAAGACCCGATCGAGATCCTGTCCCTGGTCGTCAAAGCCGCCGACGAGTCCGTCCAGCATACACCGGAACTGCTCCCGGTCCTCAAACAGGCAGGCGTGGTCGATTCGGGCGGTAAAGGATATTTTTACATCCTCGAGGGGATGCTGCGCTACATCTACGGAGAATCGCTCGAATCCCCGCTGGCGACCGTCCAGCCGCTTTCGGCGATGAACTTCGAAAATGCCATGCAGGAAGTCGAGGAAGGCCAGGATTTCGAAGTGGTGGTGGATTTCTTCCCTGGCGGCGTATTCGACCTGCAAAAGTTTTATGGCGGCCTCGAAGAAATGGGCACCTCGATCCAGGTCGGCGAGGGTGACGGCATGTACCGGATGCACATCCACGTGCCGCTCGAAAACCGCTACAAACCGATAGATTTCATCATGGGGCTGGGGACGATCACCAAAGTGGCGATGGAAAACCTTCTGGCCCAGATGGAGGACCTGGACAAGGCTGCCGGTGAGCGGCTCGACCTGACCCCGGTCGAACCCGGACAAATAGCCGTGGTCGCCGTTTCGCCGGGACGCGGCCTCTCGCGCATTTTCGCCAGCCTGGGCGTGGCTGCCATCGTCGAGGGCGGGCAGACCATGAACCCGTCTACGAAAGATATTCTCGAAGCCTTCGAAAACCTGCCGACCGACAAAGTTATTATTTTACCTAACAATAAAAACATCATCCTGGCTGCCCAGCAGGCCAAAGAAGTGACCGTCAAGGAAGTGTATGTCGTCCCCAGCCGCACCATCCCCCAGGGGCTTTCGGCCATGCTGATGCTCAACCCTGACGGCGACGCCGCTGCGATTGCGGCCCGCATGGAACAGTCCCTGTCGCTGGTGCGTACCGGCGAGATCACCGTGGCGACCCGCACGGTCGAAATTGACGAGGTCGCGGTCCAGGAAGGCCAGGTTATCGCCCTGCTGGACGGGAAACTCGTCCTTTCGGCAGGCAGCATCGAAGAAGCCTGCCTGACGCTGTTGGAGAAGGCCGAGACGGCCGACCACGAATTGATCACCCTCTTCCACGGCGAAGACATGCCTGCTGCCGAAGCCCAGCGCATCGCGGATAAGATCCGCGAAGCGTACCCGAGCCAGGAGATCGAAGTCCAGGATGGCGGGCAGCCGCATTACCAGTTCATCATTTCCGTCGAGTGAGCATGACCGGACAGGTGCATATCCTGACCGACAGCATGGCCCAATTCCTTGAACCGCAATTCAAGGGGCGCCAACTTGTCACCGTGCTCCCGCTGGAGCAAAATATCTCATTCACTCACCAGGGCGCACAGCGCCCTGGACGGGTTAATCCCCACCATGCGGACGCGCGTCCGCCGACAGCCGCAGATTTCGAACGCGGCTTTGCCAACCTGCACCAGGTGACACGGGATGTGCTGGTGCTGACCGCCACACAGGCCATCAGCGGCGCTTTCGATGGCGCGAGCCGGGCGGCGTCCAGGATGAACGGCAGCCTCGAAATCCGGGTGATCGACTCGCACACGACCGCCGCCGGTCTCGGCTGGCTGGTCCAGACGGCGGCCAGGCTTGCCCAGGATGGGCTGAGTCTCAACGAACTGGAACGGCGCATCCGGACGACGGCGGCAAATGTCTACACCTTGCTTTGCATCCCGGATCTGGCCTTTCTCGCCAGGGCGGGATACCTGGCCGTCGAGCAGGCGCAAGTCGGCGAAATGCTGGGCATGCTCCCGCTATTTTCCATCGAGGAAGGCTGCTTGACTCCGCTGTCCAAGGCCCGCAACCCCCGGCATTTGTCCGAGGCCTTCCAGGAATTCGTAGCCGAGTTCGAGGCCCCCCGGCACGTTTTTTGCCTGAAGGCGGCCGGAGCGAATAATTATTTCCGCATCCGCGCCCTGCGCGACTTCGTGGACCAGACCTTCCCCGAAGCCACCTTGGTCGAAATGTTCGTCAACCCTCACCTGGCGGCGCGCATCGGCCCGCAGAGCAGCGGGATCATCGTGGTCGAAAAACCGGAGCGATTGGCATGAACCTCGCATTCGTCACTGACAGCACCTGCGACCTGCCGGTTCACATCGCCAGCGAACACGGCATCGAGATCGTCCCGACGATCCTGATTCTCGATGGCAAGGAGTACGCGGACGGGGTCGGCATCTCCCGCTCCGACTTTTACACCCAATTGCCGCACATGAAAAACGCGCCGACCACCGCCGCGCCCTCGGTTGGGGAATTTGCAGAACGTTTCCATAAATTATTCAAGGCCGGCTGCGACCATATCATTTCCATCCACGCTGCCCACCAGTTGACCACTATTATCAACACCGCCCGGCTGGCTGCGGAGGAATTCGGCCAGCGCATCACCGTGCTGGACAGCGGTTCGTTGTCGCTGGGGCTGGGGTTCCAGGTGCTGGCCGCGGCCGAAGCTGCGGCCGAAGGCCTGGGCCTCGACCACGTGCTGGAGGTGATCCGCTCCACGCGGCAGCGCGGCCAGGTGATCGCCGCCCTCGACACGATGGAATACCTCAAGCGCAGCGGACGCGTCCCGGGCGTGGTGGCGGCCCTGGGCGGGCTGCTGAATATCAAGCCGATCGTCGAACTGCTGGACGGCGAGGTCAAGCCGCTCAGCGCGGTGCGCACCACCAGCCAGGGCGGGGAGCGGGTCTACAATGCCCTGCAAGCCCTTGGCCCGCTGGAACGGCTTGCCATCCTGCACACCAACGCCGAGTCCCGCGCCCGCCAGTTGCTGGAGCGCCTGATGCAGACCGTCAGCCAGTCCATCCCGCGGGAGATATTGATCGTCAACGTCACCACCGTCATTGGGACACACGTCGGGCCAAACGGGTTGGGGTTCGCAGCAGTAAAGGCATAACTCCCCGTGATAAAATACCCCCATGCAGTCATCATTGGAGAAACTCCGCAAATTCTTCCGTCTCGAACACGGAAACGGCTATAACGACACGGCCGTCATCGGCGGGCTGGCCAAGATCCTCGATTTTTGGGAAGCCGAAGCCCGCAACGAGGGCGTGCCCGAAGAAACCATCCAACTGGTCGCCTCCCGACTGCGGGACTATCATCGTCTTGCTCCCGAATCGCGGGCTGAAATGCTCAAGGGCGTCTGGAAGCGCGTCACCGGCAAGGCGGATGATGGCGAATCCCCGCCCGAAGCGCCACCCCCCCCCGCACTAGGCCCGGATGAACGGCCCGCGCCCGTTAAACCGGAGCAGCCGTCCCCCCGTCCCGCTCCGGGGGTCGCCGCCTCGCGTCCCGGCGCGGTCACAAGTCAGACTCCCGCTGAACTCAAGGCCAAACTGACCGTCCTCTCCGGCGTGGGACCGCGCAATGCCCAATCGCTCGGCAAACTCGGCATGTTCACCCTGGGCGACATGCTCTACTACTTCCCCCGCCGCTATGACGATTACAGCCAGCTCAAACCGATCAAAAGCCTGTGGTATGGCGAGAGCGTGACCGTCATCGGCACAGTGCAAAGCGTCATTTCCCGCCCGATCCGGGGCGGCAAAGCCACGTTGGTTGACATTATCATCTCAGACGGCACCGCCTCCCTGCGGCTGTCGTTCTTCAACCAGCCCTGGATGGCCAACCGGCTCAAGGCGGGCGAGGCCATTTCGGTTTCCGGCAAGGTCGAGCAATACCTCGGGCGGCTGGTGATGAACAGCCCCGATTGGGAAATGGTCGAGGTCGAGAACCTGCACACCAACCGGATCGTGCCGATCTACTCGCTGACCGAGGGCGTGCAGCAAAAGTGGCTGCGCAAACTGATGAACCAGGTGGTCACCCACTGGTCGCCGCGCGTCGCCGACCCGCTGCCCGAAAGTGTGCTGGAACCGGCGCGCCTTTCGGACCTGGGGATGGCGATCCTGCAAACCCACTTCCCTGATTCGCAGGAAGAACTCAAAGCCGCCCGCCGCCGCCTGGCCTTCGACGAAATCTTCTTCCTGCAAATGGGCGTCCTGCGCCAGAAACGGGACTGGCAGTCGGTGGAGGCGCGGGTCTTCGAAGCCCCCGACGAGTGGTTCGAGGCCCGGCTGAAGACCCTGCCCTTCGAGTTGACCAACGCCCAGCAGCGCGCCCTGTCCGAAATGCGCGCCGACCTGAAATCCGGCGCGCCGATGAACCGCCTGCTGCAAGGGGATGTCGGCTCCGGCAAGACCGTCGTCGCCGCGCTGGCCGCCCACATCATTGCCCAGAACGGGGCGCAGGCGGCCATCCTGGCCCCTACCTCTATTTTGGCCGATCAACACTTCCGCAGCCTGTCGAAGATGCTGACCGAGGGCGAAAACGGCCTGCCTGAAGGGACGATCCGTTTGTTGGTGGGCGATACCCCCGAAAGCGAAAAAGAAGAAATCCGCAACGGGCTGGCCGACGGCGGGATCAGGGTCGTCATCGGCACCCACGCCCTGCTCGAAGAGCCGGTCCAGTTCGCCGATTTGCAACTGGCCGTGATTGACGAGCAGCACCGCTTCGGCGTGGAACAGCGCGCCGTCCTGCGCAGCAAAGGCAGCACCCCGCACCTGCTGGTGATGACCGCCACGCCCATCCCGCGCTCGCTGGCCCTGACCCTGTACGGCGACCTGGAACTCTCGATCATGGACGAGATGCCCGCCGGACGCCAGCCGATCGCCACCTACATCCTGACCCCGCGCGAGCGCGAGCGGGCTTACACCCTGGTCCGCTCGCAGGTCAAGGATGGGCATCAGGTCTTTGTCGTCTACCCGCTGATCGAAGAAAGCGACAAGAGCGACAGGCCGGCTGCGGTGGCTGAACACGCCCGCCTGCAGAAGGAAGTCTTCCCGGACCTGAAACTGGGCCTGCTGCACGGGAAAATGCGCCCCGACGAAAAAGACGAGGTGATGCTCAAATTCCGCGACCGCGAATACGATATCCTGGTCGCGACCACCGTGGTCGAGGTCGGCGTGGACGTGCCGAACGCGACCGTCATGCTGATCGAAGGGGCCAACAACTTCGGCCTGGCGCAGCTCCACCAGTTGCGCGGGCGCGTCGGGCGCGGTGAGGCCCAATCCTCCTGCCTGCTGATCCCCGACCACGAAGACAAGACCGAGAACGAACGCCTGCAGGCCATGGTCGAGACCAATGACGGTTTCATCCTGGCCGAGCGCGACTTGCAGCAACGCGGCCCCGGCGAATTCCTGGGCACGCGCCAGTCTGGTTATGCCACCACGCTCAAGATGGCCAGCCTGACCGACATCGAGCTGGTCGAACTGGCCCGCGAGCAGGCCGCCGCCGTGTTCGCCCGCGACCCCGACCTGACCCAACCTGAACATGCCCTGCTGGCCGAAGCCGTGGAAAACTTCTGGACCGGCAAAGGAGACGTGAGTTAATGATCCGTGCGGTATTCCCCGGCACTTTCGACCCCATCCATTACGGCCACATTGACATTGCCCGGCGGGCCGTGCGGTTGTTCGACGAATTGATTGTTGCAGTTTATGACCGCCCGCTCAAATCGTTGATGTTTGCTCCCGATGAGCGGATCTACCTTGTGCGCCAGGCATTTTTGGACGAGCCTAAAATCAAGGTGATGGGCTACAGCGGGCTGACCGTTGACTTTTGCCAAAAAGCAGATGCCCAGGTGATCGTGCGCGGCCTGCGGGTCTTCTCGGATTTCGAATTCGAGTTCCGCATGGCGCTGGCCAACCACCGCCTCATCCCGGATATCGAGAGCGTGGCCCTGATCACCAACGAGGAACACACCTTCCTCTCATCCACGACCGTGCGCGAGATCGCCATGCTCGAAGGCGACGTTTCCAGCATGGTCCCGGCGCATGTCGAAGAAGCCCTGAAACGCAAGATTCTCGAAACCTCAGACGGGTCGGTTCCACCCAATGCGCTGCGGGATTGATTTATAGGATACCCACGGTTGAAAATTGCGCATTCCTTCTCGTGAAAAGGCGCAATTTTCAACCGACCTGGGTATAATTATCCGAACAAGCCGCGCCCTTTGATTTGCGGAGGAATTATGGATATCGAACATCTAATTGACCGCCTTGAAGAACTGTTCAACCAGAGTCGCAGTTTCCCGCTGACGAAGACCGTCTTCGTAGACGAGGACCGCATGTTGGATATCATTGACCAGATGCGCATCGCCATCCCCGAAGAGATCAAAAAAGCGCGCCAGACGCTGTCCCAGAAGGACCGCATCATCGCCCAGGCGCAGGAAGAAGCCAGCCGCAAGGTTGCCCTGGCCGAGGAAAAGGTTGCCGAACTCACCAACCGGGACGCGATCACCGAGCAGGCCCAGGCCCGGGCCGAGCAGATCCTCAGCCAGGCGCGGGCCGATGCCGCCGCCACCCGCAAAGACGCCGACGACTACGTGCTCGACTCGCTCAATTTCCTCGAGCGCGAACTGGACAAACTCATCACCCAGGTGCGCAACGGGATCGTGACCATCGAAAACGAACGCTACCGCGAGGAAAATCCCCCGAACGTATAAATTTGGCAAAAGCATCAACGTCCCGAAGGTTTCGAAGCCTTCGGGACGTTTTGACTCAACCCGCAAACTCGAACGTCGGCATCCCCTCGGTTTGGGTCTTGGCCCGGAACAGGCCGCCGGAGAGCGGATACTCGTCCAGTTCGCGGGGACTGAGACCGGTGCGGACCGAGGTGATGTACAACTCGTCCAGGGCCTCCCCGCCGAAGACGCAAGAGGTCACGTTGCGGGCCGGGACCGGGATGGTCTGCGCCAGCTTCCCGTCGGCCGTCCACTGGCTGACGGCGGATCCGCCCCAGAGCGCGATCCACAGGTTGCCCTCGCGGTCCGAGGTCATGCCGTCGGGCCAGCCGAGCGCAGGCGGGACGTGGATGAGCGGTTTCCCGTCGCCGAGTCTCCCGGTGTCGAGGTCGTAGGGATAAGCCATGACCATCCGGGTGGGGGTATCAATGTAATAGAGTGTGCGGTGATCCGGACTCCAGGCCAGGCCGTTCGAGATGCAGATGCCGCTCAAGAGGCGGGTGGCGGAACCGTCGGCGCGGAACGAGTACAGGCTGCCGCTGGCGGCTTTTTCGGCCATGTCCATCGTCCCGGCGATGAAGCGCCCGGCTGGGTCGCATTTGCCGTCGTTGAAGCGGTTGGTTGGCGGTTCGTCTGCCAGGGAGGCGAGAGGAGTCCATTTGGCGGCGGGAAAACCCAAAGTCCCGACCGAGGCTCGCAGGGCCACGACCAGGCCGCCGTCGCGGCTTGGGGCCAGGCATCCGACCGGGTCGTCGAACTGGATCGCGTCATCCTGCCCTGAATCCGGGCGAAAGCAGTGGACCTGGCGGGCGAGGATATCCACCCAGTAAAGCCGGGCCCTGTGCCAGGCCGGGCCTTCGCCGAGGGCGGCCCGGGCCTCAAGGATGAGTTCGGCCTGCACTAGAACCAGTCCCGTTTGGCGAAGATGTAGACGGCGATGCCGGTCAACCCGATGGAAATGCCCAGGGTGAAGACGAAGGCCAGGGGGTGGTCGGCAAAGGGGAGGCTGACGTTCATGCCGTAGAACGAGGCGACGATGGTCGGCAGGTTGAGCACGATGGTGAGGGCGGCCAGCAGTTTCATGACCACGTTGAGGTTGTTGGAGATGATCGAGGCGAAGGCGTCCACCATCGAGTTGAGGATGTTGGTGCTGATATTGGTCATTTCGATGGCCTGCATATTTTCCGTCAATACGTCTTCGAGCAGTTCGCGGTCCTCTTCGTATTGGCGGAAGAGCTGGCTGCGCTGGAGGCGTTCGAGCATCAGTTCGTTGGATTTAAGGGCGGTGGTGAAATAGACCAGGCTCTTCTGGTATTTGAGGATTTCCATCAGTTCGCGGTTGCGGGTGGACTGCTGGAGTTTGTCTTCGAGCGCATCCACGGTTTTGTTGATCTGGCGCAGGTGTGAGAGGTAGCGACTGGCCGAGGTGAGGAAGATGTGCAGCACGAAGCGGTTGCGCTTGGTGGTGCTGATGCCCCTCAGGTGGCCCGCAACCAGCTCGCGCAAAATAGGGTGATCCATCTTGCAAATGGTCACGATGAAACTGTCGGTTAAGATGATGCCGAGGGGGATGGTGGTGTAGGGCACGTCTGCGTTGGTGCCCTGGAAATAAGGGATGCGGAGCAGGATGAGCAGGAAACCGTTGTCGCGCTCGGTGCGCGCCATTTCGTCCATATCGAGCGGATAGGTGATCATATCCACCGGGATGTCCCATGCTTCCAGTTGGGCTATTTCTTCGGGGGTGGGATCAATTGCGTTGATCCAGCAGCCGTTGGCCAGCTTTTCTGTTTCCTGCATGTCTTCACTGGCAGTTTTGCGATAAATGGTGAGCATGGGCTTCTCCTTTTGTATGGCAAACAGGTACTACGGCGGATGGTTCATCTCATCCTCCGCAGCCAAAATGGTGTTCGAATCAAGGTGCAACCGCGCAGTCCCAGTCATACTGGGAGGCTTACGGTCCGCTGAACCTGATAAATCGCTTTCTTCCAATGCAGGCATCTCATTTCCTTGCCAGTGGTCTGGCGGATGTATTTTACTCCCTATTGCCAGGTTATTGAAGCAAACGCTTTGGCTTACCTTAGAATACCCTCAATGTCATCCCACAATGACGGCATTTCCAGAACTTCCGCAAATTGCTTAACCCACTTTTCGATGCGGGGAAGATCAAGGTGGGGATTCTTGTCCACGATAGTTCGGATATCTTCCAAATCCTTTGGCCGGTGAGCGACAGCTTTCATGATGATCAAGTCTTCGGGAGACGGCAAACGCACGGATAATGTGGTCGTAGATTGAACGATGCTTCGCTCAACCATTTCTTCTTCGAAAGGCATGATGCCAAGGGAGATGTCAATGTGTGTTTCAGTGGGAATGTGCCGGAGTAAAAGAACACGGTTTTTTCGGGCGAACTCGTCTGCATTTGGAATTCTTGGCCCGATATTTTCGTTTTTAGCCGCTTCCAGGAATTTGGGAATATCTTGTGTGGAGAGCAGGAACATCGCGTCCACATCTTCGGTGAATCGTGGTCTGCCTAAAAAACCGACCGCTATCCCGCCAATGATCACGCCACGGTTGTCAAATTTTGCAAGCAATCGTTGAAGGGCTTCGATGGTCGCGCGAAATGGTTCGATATTCTTGTGTATTTTCACACACTTCCCCGCAATTTCACCCAACGTTGAAAAACTTCCATCTCGCCGTCATCGTCACCGCGAGTTAATCCATGTTCAAGGGCGAAACGAACGAGATTGTTGATTTGTTTCCAGTGCTGCTCGATGGTCATAGCGCGTAATTCATCCCGTTCGATCTTCTCGACGGCTTTCCAGCGTTCGCGGTAGAACTTGATGCCGAAATCTGCATTCATGCCTTAATTATACTGCCAATGACGCCGATCAAACCCGCACAGGAAAAAGAAGGGGGACGGAGCAGGAGTTGGCGAGGGCAATAATCCGCGCAATGACTTGCCAGCCATTACCGGCAATTCCCTTGACAGGCGGGATACCTGGGGGTATCATCCATTTCGATATTCATCGAATTAAATTTACGGAAGTGAAATTATGGACACAGAACAACCCAATATGCTCGATTTCGTCAAAGCCATGTCGGACGCCGAGCGGCTGAAGATCATCGGGATACTGGCCCGGCGTCCGGCAACCGCCAGGGAGGTCGCCGCCGAACTGGGAATGCCATTCCGCGACGCCTTCCACCACCTGTCGTTCCTGCAATTCGTCGGCGCGGTGCGCCCGGATGCAGGCAAGTCCAGCCAGGACTCGGTTTACGAACTCAATACTGATGGGATGGATGCGCTCGCCAAAGCGCGCCTGCCCGAATCCCGCAAAAGCTACACTCCTGCCCCGCACCTGGACGAAAAGACCCGCAAGGTGCTCGTGACCTTCCTCAACGCCGACGGCTCCATCCGCCAAATCCCCAACTCGATCCGCTACCCCGACAGGATGCGCATCCTCCTCGATTACCTGGTCGAGGCCTTCACCCCCGGCGTAACCTACACCGAGAAGGAAGTCAACACCATCATCCGCCGCTTCAACGTGGATGTCTCCGGCCTGCGGCGAGACTTGGTGGACGCGGGCTTGCTGGCCCGCGAGCGCGACGGCTCGAAATACTGGAGGCCGGAATGAGTGAGGCTCCTGAACTGGTGACTTTCTTCAAAGCCCTGGCAGACGCCAACCGGCTCAAGATCGTCGGACTCCTGGCCCGGCAGCCCTACTCGGTGGAGGAACTCGCAGCGATCCTGGACTTGAAGCCGTCCACCGTTTCGCATCATTTGTCCCGGCTGGCGGAGGTCGGGCTGGTCAGCGCCCGGGCCGAAGGGTATTACAGTGTGTACATGCTCGACCAATCCGCCCTCGAAGCGACCACCCGGGGCATCTTTTCCTCTGAGCAGATGGCGACCGTCGTCGAAAACGTGGACATGGACGCCTACGACCGCAAGGTCGTGGATGATTATTCCCGTCCCGACGGCAGCCTGAAAACCCTGCCCGCCCAACGCAAAAAATTGGAAGCTGTGCTGCGCTATATCGTCGAAGCCTTCGAGCCGGGAACGCGTTACAGCGAGAAACAGGTCAACGAGGTCCTGTCCCGTTTCCATGAAGATACCGCCTCCCTGCGCCGCGAACTGGTCGGCTGCAAACTGATGGGACGCGAAGGCGGTGGCGGCGAATACTGGCGGAACGAGTAGAGCGCAGGTCGCTGTGCTCTACTCGTTTTTATGGTATAGTCGGCGCGGTGAGAAGGAAAGCCGTTTCTTTAAGGTTCGAACATCTGTGGGCAATTATCATCCTTGCGGGGATTTTTAGTTTTGCCAATATGTCTGTTATCCGGCCTAACGATTTTTGGTTCCATATTGCTTATGGGCGAAGTTTCTTCCAAACCGGCCAATTGCCGGTCAACGAGCAATTTTCTTTCACCCATGCAGGTCCCTATCTCTCAGTTTACAACTATTGGCTGGCCCAGGTTTTCTATTACGTGGTTTATGAGATCGGCAGGGCTGCGCTGGTCGTGCTGATCAGCAGCCTCCTTTTGACCGGGGCTTACTATCTGATTTTTCGGCTCGGCCTGAACAAAACCGGCAACTGGCTTGCCGCCGCATTGGGAACACTCTTCGCCGTGGTCTTGGGAGTGACCAGCGCAAACATCCGCCCGCAATTGTTGGCATATCCGCTGTTAGCCGGAGCGATGTTTGTCGTTGACAAGTTTCGGGACACTGATAAACGTCAGGTATGGGGGCTGACCTTGAGCGGTATTATGGCCGTTTGGGTCAACAGCCACGGGACATTTTTCCTGCCATTTGTCCTTATCGCTTTTTGGGGACTTGAGAAGGCCGTCCAGGCTTATCGGGAGAGGTCTTTAGCCCTGCTCATTCCCCCAATCGCATTGTCAGGATATGCGCTGCTTGGCGCGCTGATAAACCCGCGCGGATTCATGGCATTTGATTTTCTCTACAACATGGGTACAGCATCAACGATCACTCGCTATGTTTCCGAATGGCAGCCAATAAGCTTAAACAACCTGACAGGGCAATTGTTCTTGATTGCCATAATAGTTTTGATGTTGTTTCTGGTTTTGTCACACCAGAAACTTGGCATTGCTGAATGGCTATCCCTGATTTTCTTCACCCTGCTGGCAATCAAATACACCCGCGCCGTCAACTGGTTTGGCCTGACACAAGCCCCGCTATTTGCAAAATCCCTTTATGTGGTTTTATCCAAAAACAGTGGAAAAAACGCAAAACAAAACAAGAACCTGCTGTTTAATTATGTTGTTTTAGGGTTGATGGGCATCCTGGCATTCATTTCCCTGCCATGGTTTCGGCCCTATTTACCGCTAAAATCTGAAAGCAGGGAGCTATTGTACGATACCCCTGTTGATGCGGTTGAATATTTGGTTCGAAACGAACTCAATCCCAATGTATTTGCCGATATGGGCTTCAGCAGTTACCTGGCCTGGGCGGCGCCAGGACAATACAAAGTTTTTGTTGATCCGCGCTTTGAATTTTACTCAGAATCCATTTGGGACGACTTTATCGCGATCAGTTATGCCGAAGGCAATTGGGAAGGTCTTCTGGAAAAGTATCGGGCGGGGACATTATTGTTGCATCAGCTTTATCAACGCCCATTAATAGAAGCTGCCAAAACATCTGACCACTGGGCGCAGGTGTATGAAGACCCAATGGCTATAATTTTTACTTACAATCCGTAATCGGTTTCCGGCGCGAAACTCGCTCACGCCGCCGTCCCCGGCGAAGCATCCCGGAAGGGGCGGCGGCGTTCCTTTTTGCGCCAAGAACTGATTACCCGGCTACCTCTTGGGGGCCAGGTCAAAACTTGGCGAACCCTTCAATGCCGCTTTCAATTCCTGCGATTCCAAGGCCATGACCTTGCTGTTGGCGAAGAACTCGAAATCGAAGCCGGTCGGGTCGCCGGCTTGTTTGCCTGGGATCGGCATCAGCCGCGCCGTCAGCGGCTTGTCCAGGCGCAGGGCCAGGGCTGAGAGGTCGAGCAGGAGCGGCGTCAGGCGGCTGGCAGGCACATCGCCCGGTAGCGGGACCGTGTCCAGGCCCGTGCCGCAGACGGCAGAGTAGAGCAGCAAATCCTTGATGGTCAGGGTTCCCTCGGCGGCGCGGCGGGCCAGGGTCGAATCCTCCAGCACGGGCAGCATCAGTCCGCTGAAGCCGCAGCGCGGGAAATTGGCCCGGTCAATCGCCTCGGTCAGGATGGCGGCCGCAGCCAGCGAACCGTGAAGTCCGGCCGTCGGGACGCCGAGGCGTTCCATGGCTGTTCCCAGCGATTGGGCCTCCGCCGGGAAGGGGGCCAGCGAGTAGTCAATCCCGCCGAAGCGGACGTTGAACTTGTATTTCAGGAAATCCGCGGCTTTGGTCAGTTTGCGGGCGTTCTCCTCCAGCGCATGGACGAGGGCGTTGCGGCCTTCGTCCACGCTGGCTGCCTGGGTGAAGGCTTCCACGGCCAGGTCGGCGGCTTCGGTCGCCAGGGCAAAGGCGATCTGCTCGCCTTCGTGATAGGCTGCCGGGAAGAACGGCGCGCCTGCCGGGACGTTGGCCAGCGCGGCGAAGCGCAGGTTGGCGAAACCGTCTGGGGTGATCGGCGCGCAGCGGGCGATCACTTCAGCGCAGGCGTGGACGGCCGTCAGCGAGAGGCCCTTCCGGGCCGAAGCCATCTCGCCGGAGAAGAAGATGTTTTGCGTGGCGGCGATGGCCTCCGGGATGACGGCGTAACTCTCGGGAGCCTCGATCAGCGCCGGGCCGAGGGAGGCATAGGCCGCGCCCGTGGACGGCAACGCGGCTTCCAGCGCCCCGGCCAGTTTGGGCAGGTCGTTGATCTTTTTCTCGCCCAGCAGGTGCGGGAATGGAACGGTCGCCAGACGGCTGGTCTGCACTTCGTAACCGGACGATTCGAATGCTTCCCGCGCTTCGGCCAGGAACTGGCCTGCCTGGCGCAGTTTCTTCTCGTCCAGGGGCCAGTTGGGGTTGAGGAAGTAGGTGATGGAGCGGATTTTCATACTTCGGCTCTTTTTTTCATGATGCTTACAGCATGCCCCATTGTATTTTCTACAGAGTGAATTTGAAAACCAGGGTCAAGAGAAAGAATCGTAACTAAACTATAAAGGCGATGGAAAACAGTAAGGCGATTTTTGGTGATCACTATCCATCCACCAAATTTATGTGACCCATATCGCCTAATCATTTTTATTTCATCCCATTTTACTGGTAGCTCTGTCCAAAGAAACTCAACACGGATTCCATCTTCAACAATTCTTATGTTACTCCAAGAACCTGCATAGAGTGTTACCACTACCATCATAAAAACCGGCAACGCAAAAGCATAAAGATATGTAGAATACGAAGAATAATCTTCAGGTTGATTTTTGGAGATCATTAGAACCAAGATTAAAGGCATTAAGAATATGAGTAATTTGCAAAAATCTTTGGTGAGTTGTATTTCTGAAGAATATCGAAATTCTAGAGGTTCTATCGGCTTCATTGTCTTTGCCTGACCACTTCGAACATCAGCACCGACCCGGCCACGCCGGCGTTGAGCGATTCCATCCCGCCGGGCATGGGGATGCTGATCCTGCCGGTCGCCAGTTCACGCGCCGGGGCGCTGGCGCCCTCTGCCTCGCCGCCGACAATCAGGGCCAGCGGCTGGCTCAAATCCGCCTGCCAACATGGGACACCACCCATATCAGCCAGAAAAACCTGCAAACTTGCCGACTTGCGCACCCTCTCAATCTCCTCCCATCCCATTGGAATCACCGGCAGCCTGAAGTGGGCGCCCATCCCGGCCCGCGCCACCTTCGGGGCGAACGGGTCAACGGTCTCCGGCGGGATGAGGGCCGCCTGCACCCCGGCCGCGGCCGCGGTCCGCAAGAGTGTGCCCAGGTTGCCGGGGTCGCGGATCTGGTCGGGGATCAGGATGAACTGGTAATTGGTCATTGGTAATTGTTGAGCAGGGAGTTCGAGGATGGCGAGGATGCCTTGCGGGGTTTCGGTCTCGCTGACGGATTTCATCAGGTGCGCGGCAACTTCTTCGACCTCGCAGCCTTTCGCTTTCAAATTTTCGACCAGCGCCTGGCCGCGCTCGTTCAGTGTTTCGTCGAACAGGACAAAACGGAAGGGCCAGTCCGCCGCCAACGCGTCTTCCACCAGGCGCACGCCTTCGGCCACGAAAGCGTTTTCGGCGCGGCGGTCTCTGGCGCGGCCGTTCAGCAGGCGCGCCAGTTTGAGTTTGGCGTTCTGGGCAGAGGTGATCACCGCTCCTCCCAGGTTTTCAAGAATACGTCCACGGTCGGTTTATCGTACAGGGTCAGTTTGACCAGCCGGACGCCGGAACCGGGATTGGCGTCGAAATACGCGCGGATCGCCTCGAACATGACGCCCGCGGCGCGTTCTTTGGGGAAGCCGAAGATGCCGGTCGAGATGGCCGGGAAGGCGATGGACTTCGCCCTCAACTCGTCCGCCAGGCGCAGGGACCCGGAAACGGCTGCCGTTAATTTGGCATCCTCGTCCCCTTCGCCCCAGACCGGGCCAACAGCGTGGATCACGACTTTCGCAGGCAGAAGCCCGCCCGAGGTCCAGGCTGGAGCGGAGTGGCTGACCGGGCCGCGGGCGCGGACCCATTCATTCGAGTCCTTCTGGATGGCCGGCCCACCCTTTTTCGAAATGGTGCGGGCTACGCCGCCGCCGTGCCACAGGCGCTCGTTGGCCGCGTTGACGATGGCGTCCACAACTTCGGCGGTGATGTCGCCTTGGACGATTTGCAGGGTCTGGCCGGAGGGGTAGGTGTGTTCGAGGAGCGGGGGGTTCATCCCAAATATTTTACCCCCATAAAAATTGTAGGGGCAGGTCTGAGACCTGCCCCTGCGGGGTTTGTTGGGTTATTGGTTGGCCTGGGCCACGATTGCGGCGAAGGCTTGCGGATCGCGCACGGCCAGGTCAGCCAGCATCTTGCGGTTGAGCGAGATTTCGGCCTTCTTCAGGGCGGCGATCAGGCGGCTGTAGGTGAGACCGTTGAGACGGGCCGCAGCATTGATGCGGGCGATCCACAACTTGCGCAAATCGCGCTTGCGGGTGCGGCGGTCACGGGACGAGTACCACAGGCTTTTCAGCATGGCCTCGTTGGCCCGGCGGAAGAGCTTGCTCTTCGTGCCGCGCTGACCTTTGGTCAGCTTGAGAACTTTTTTGTGTCGGCGGTACCCGTAAGGGCCGCTTTTTACTCTTGCCATTCAGTTACCTCCTGCGAAACCCCTGGGCGTCGGCGTCCTTCGTCTGGCTCAGGACTACCAGTTGCGTACACCCAGCGGCCGCAAATAGAATTGATTTACTTCATGTTGGGCGCCAGGCGCTTGACGCGCTTGACGATGGCGCGGCCTTGAACCGGGATCATCTCGCTCAACAAGGCCTTCGTGCGCTTGGACGTGCGGCGGCGCAGGTGGCTTTTGCCGCCTTTGGTCCGCACCAATTTGCCCGAACCGGTCAGGCGGAAACGTTTGGACGTTGCCTTATGGGTTTTGAGCTTGTATTTGCCGTCTTTCTGCTTGCGGGGCACAGCTGTTCACTCCTTTCACACAAAATAACCGCGGGGACGATCTCCCGCGGGAATTAACGCTTTCGAGATCAACGCCGTTTATTTCTTTTTACTGCCTTTGGCGGGGGCCAGTACCACAGTCATGGAACGGCCTTCCATCGAGGGGATTTGCTCGACTGTCGCAATGTCGGCCAAGTCTTGGGCAATTTCCTTCAAGTCATTGAGTGCGATTTCGGGATAATCCATTTCGCGGCCGCGGAAGCGGACGGTAACTTTGACTTTCATCCCATCTTCCAGCCAGCGGCGGGCATCCTTCACTTTGAAGCCGCGATGATGGTCGTTGGTTTTTGGCCGCAGGCGGATTTCCTTGACCTCGATCTTGGTCTGCGCCTTTTTGGCTTCGCGCTCCTTTTTGGCTCTTTCGTAGATGAATTTGCCAAAATCCATCACGCGGCAGACCGGCGGATCGGCATTCGGTGATACTTCCACCAAATCCAGTTCGGACTGGCGGGCGATCTCAAGGGCCTTTTTAGTGGGGATGACACCCATATTGCCGCCGTCCGGGCCGATCAGGCGGACTTCGGGAACCCGAATGGACTCATTAACTCGAAATTCGTTGGCGCTAATACGCTTCTCCTTGGCACAAATGACACAAATCCAGCCGCTGGCTGGTTTTTAGGCGGGTGGATGATACCATAAACCCGCTTGAATCGTCAACGCAGGTTTTTTGGCGCAGCAATTCTCAGGATGTCCTTGCGCGGGCGTCTTGAGCGCAGTCGAAGGATCGCCCCGAAGCAATCTTCCGGATTCGTCGAGGAGACTGCTTCCCTTCGGCAAGCTCAGGACAGGCGTTCCTCGCAGTGACACTCTCAAATTGAGAATTGCCGGGGAAGAAGCGCCCGGGGTTGCAAGTTCACAAATTGAGGATTACACTTTTGGAACAATTCCCTGAAACAGGAGTACCCATGCGCATTGTCCGTTACCAGACCAAAAACGAAGCCACCCGCTTTGGGTGGGTTTTCGAAGACAAAGTCGGCCCGATAGACGGGGATATTTTTGGCGAGTACCGCCGCCTCGAAGCCGCTACCCCGCTGGAGCAGGTTGAAGTGCTGGCCCCGATCGTGCCCAGCAAGATCATCTGCGTGGGACGCAATTACGTCGAACACGCCAAAGAGCACGGCGCGGAAGTGCCCAAAGTCCCGCTGATCTTCATGAAACCGCCTTCCGCCGTCATCAACCCCGGCCAGAGGATCGTCCTCCCGCCGCAGTCCAAACAGGTGGAGCACGAAGCCGAACTGGTGGCCGTGATCGGCAAACGCGGCAAATCAATCCCCGCCGAAGACGCCAGGAATTACATCCTCGGCTACACCATCGGCAACGACGTCACCGCCCGCGACCTGCAGCAGACCGACGGCCAGTGGACCCGCGCCAAAGGCTTCGACACCTTCTGTCCTTTTGGGCCGTGGATAGACACCGACTTCGACCCCTCCGACGCCCTGATCACCTGCCGGGTCAACGGGCAGATGCGCCAGATGGCCTCCACCCGCGACATGGTCTTCTCGGTCGGCACCCTGATCGCCTACATCTCGTCCGTGATGACCCTCGAACCCGGCGACATCCTCTTCACCGGCACGCCCGCCGGGGTCGGCCCGCTGGTCGAAGGAGATGAAGTCGAGGTCGAAATCGAAAGACTGGGGAAACTGGTCAACCCGGTAAAGAAATAATTTGTAGGGGCGGGTCTCAGACCCGCCCCTACTCAGACCCGCCCCTACGCAATTTCGGTCACGATCGTTCTCTTCGCCCCCGCGTCCATCAACGCGCGGGTGACGGATTGGACCTGGTCCTGCCGCACCAGCACGATCATATTCCCGCCCCTGCCCCCGCCGGACAGTTTGGCCCCCAGCGCCCCGGACCTGCGGGCTGCTTCCGTCAAACGGTCCAGTTCCGGGCTGGAAACGGACATCTCGCGCAGCAGCGCGTGGTTCTCGTCCATCAGCGGACCGAGCCATTCGGGATGCCCGCCCTCGATGGCCTGCCGCGCCGTGCGGACGATACTGCCGATGGCCGCGAACAGTCGCTCCATTTTGGGCTTATCCGCCTCCCACAGTTGGCGCACGTCGCCCACGGAGTCCTTCGTCGAAGCCGCCACGCCCGTGTCCCCGATCACCACCGTGAACGGCGCGCCGACGCTGAAGGTCTCGATGGGCTGGCCTTTGGCGAAATACACTGGCCTGGCGTAAGTGACGACCGTATTGTCTATCCCCGACGGCGTGCCGTGGTGCAGCTTCTCCACCTCGTAAGCGATGGCGCTCACCTGCTCGTCGGCCAGCGGATGCCGGAGGGCGGACGCCAGCGCCCGGATCAGCGCCACCGACACCGCCGCCCCCGAACCCAGCCCCGAAGCCACCGGGATGGTCGAGGTGATCCGCACCGTCATCGGGGGGAGCGAGGCCAGACCCACAGCCTGGAGCGTGCCCACGATAACGGCAGCCAGCGGATGGGGAGTCCGCTCCGCCAGCAACCGGCCCAGGGGCGAATCCAGCCCGATCTCCGGGGCCACGATCCGCACCGAATCAGCCCAATCATCCCCGGAATTCTTTAGCTCTCCGTCCGTTTTTATCCGTGAATCCGTGACAAGGTCCGTTTTACATTCTGCTTTCACCTGCGTCACCGGCACGGCCAGCGCCGGCTGCCCGTAAACGACAGCGTGTTCGCCGAACAGGATGATCTTGCCGGGAGCGGAAGCGGAGGTCATGAAAGGTAAAAGACGGCCAGCACGGCCAACCCCCACAGGACGATAGCCATTTGCAGCGGTCGGTCGGAGAGCAGCACGTCCTCGGGCGCGCCGGCGGCGTGCGTCACCTGGATGATGTAGAGGTAGCGGAAGATGCCGTAAAGCACGAAGGGGATGGTCAGCATCATGGCGTGGTTTTCGGGCAGGTTGGGGGCAAAGAAAGTGTACAGGCTGTAGGCCACGATGGTCGTGCCCGAAACGATGGTGATGAACTGGTCGAGCAGCGGCAGGGTGTACCCGTCGAGCACCTTGCGGTGCGTCCCGGCAGATTGGGCCAGGAGGGCGATCTCGGCCCGGCGCTTGCCAAAGCCGAGATAGAGCGCCGCCAGGGTCATAATGACGTACAGCCAGGGCGAAAAACGCTCGACGGCGATCAGCGTCGTCCCGGCATGGACGCGCAGCACGAACCCGGCCGCGATGATGATCACGTCGAGGATGGCGACGTGTTTGAGCCAGAACGAATACGCCAGCATCAGGGCGAGATAAGCCGCCAACACCCCCGCGAAAGCCGGGGCCAGCAGCCAGGCCAGCGGGAAGATGACCGCCACCAGCGCCAGCGCCGCCCCCCAGGCCGCCGGGACGGGCAGCGTCCCCGAGGCGATCGGCCGGTTGCGCTTCTCCGGGTGCTGCCGGTCAGACTCGACATCCAGGATATCGTTGATGATATAGACCGTGCTGGAGACCAGGCAGAACAGGAAGAATCCCGCCAGGGTGCGCAGGAAAGCGGTCGGGTTGAGCAGTTGCTGGTCGAACACCAGGGCGGCGAAGATGAAGGCGTTCTTCGTCCACTGGCGCAGGCGCATGGTTTTGATCAGGGCGGGTAACATGCGCCAATTGTACCTGAAAGCAGTACAATAATAGGTGTACACGAATTGATCCAACCTGCTGCTATGAGAGGTTTCCCGGAGGGATGAATGATCGAAATGCCCGAAGCCGTCACCCTCGCCCGTCAAATGGACCAAACGCTGACGGGAAAAACCATTGCCCGTTTTGGACGCGGCAGCCAGACCCACAAATTCCTCTGGCTCAGCCGCCCAGACGAAGAATACGAAACGGTCCAACCCGGCCTGACCGTGACCGGCGCCAGCCATTTTGGCCGCTCGATCTACCTGCGCCTGGACGGTCACATGCTCTGGTGGAGCGATGCCGGGGGAAAGCTGCTCTACCATCCGCCGGGTGAAAAATTGCCCGAAAAATACCACCTCGGCTGGGAATTTAGTGACGGCTCGTTCCTGACCTATGCCCTGCAAATGTGGGGCGCGGTCAAGCTGCTGGACGCGGGCGAATTTGGCGAACGGCCCAACGACGAGACCGGCATCCAGCCGCTCAGCCTGGAATTCACCTTCGAGCGTTTCGACAAAATGCTGGAGGCCTACCCCGAAAAGACCTCCAAAGGCATCAAAGGCTTCCTGGTCGCCACCGGCTACGTCACGCCCGACTGCATCAACGGGCTGGGCAACGCCATCCTCCAGGACATCCTCTTCCATGCCCGGCTCGACCCCCGGCGCAAAATCTCCGCCATCCGCCCTCACGAACGCCGGCGCCTTTTCGAGGCGATAAACACCACCATCCTCAAAGCCGTCGAACTGGGCGGGCGCTACGATGAAACCGATCTGTTCGGGCGTCCGGGGCGCTACGCCCGCCTGATGGACAGTAAAACGGCCGGAAGTCCGTGCCCCGTCTGCCATGCGCCCATCGAAAAGATCAGCTACCTGGGCGGAGCCTGCTACCTCTGCCCGGAGTGCCAGGCGTAAAATCCGGCCGGGGGTCTGAGCTATACCCAGGGCGGTCACAAATTGCGCTTTTTATCGAGCAGGGAAGCGCAATTTGTGACCGTGGGTATTATATAATTACGGTATGCCCAAATCCCGCTTAGACCTGCTCCTCGTCGAACGCAGCCTGGCCGAGAGCCGCGCCAAAGCCCAGGCGCTGGTCATGGCCGGGCAGGTACGCGTCGACGGGCAGGTGGTGGACAAAGCCTCCGCCCTGTTTGGCGCTGAAGTGCAAGTGACTGTGGACGCGGGTCCACGCTACGTCTCGCGCGGCGGCGACAAACTCGAAGCCGCGCTGACGGCTTTCCCCGTGACGGTGCGGGGCCGGACCTGCGCGGATGTCGGCGCTTCGACGGGCGGATTCAGCGACTGCCTGCTCCAGAACGGCGCGGCCAAGATCTACGCGATTGACGTGGGCAAGGGCATTCTGCACTGGAAACTGCGCAACGATCCAAGAATCGTCGTCATGGAAGAGACCAACGCCCGTCACGTCGAGTCCCTGCCCGAGCCGGTGAGCCTGGTCGTCTGCGACGCATCATTTATCTCGCTCAAGATTCTGCTGCCGGTGATGAAAAACTGGCTGTCCCCCTTCCAGCCCCCGCTCCGCTCCGCTCCGGGGGCTGGCGCCCCCCCATTTTCAGAAAATGCGGAGGAGAATACCTCCCTCCGGCTTCCCCCATTTTCGGAAAATGCGGAGGAGGGTACCCCCCTCCAGCTCCCCCCATTTTCGGAGAAAATGGGGGGAGAGCAAGAGGGGGGTCTCATCGCCCTCATCAAGCCCCAGTTCGAGGCCGGGCGCAGGGAATCGGCCAAACACAAAGGCGTCATCCGCGACCCGGAGATCCACCGCCGGGTGCTGTTCGACATCCTGACCTTTGCCGAAGCGACCGGTTTCAGCGTGCATGGCCTGGTCCGCTCGCCGGTGCTGGGACCGAAAGGCAACGTCGAGTTCCTGGCCTGGTTCCAGCCGGGCGAAGGGAAAGCCGATTTGACGGCACTGGTCGAAGGCGCCTTACCCAAAAACGCGGATCAACCACAGATGAACACGGATAAAAAAGATATGGGTATGTTTCAAATGCGTTGAAAAGATGAACGTCCCGAAGGTTTTCTGAGAGAGTTTGCCGCCTTTACGACAACCTTCGGGACGGTTTCAACTGAAATGAAACACACCCAAAGGATATGGCTTGATGAAAGGGCAAACGTAATCTTTTTCATCCTTTCATTAAGGTTCATCTGCGTTTATCTGTGGTTAAATTAAGAGAGAAATTGCCATGAACTGCCCCAAATGCTCGTATGAACTGGTCAACAAATTCTACAAGGGGATGTTCGAGGTCGAGTATTGTCCTAACTGCCGCGGGATGTGGCTGGACTTCGACGAACTGGACACGCTCGAGGATATCCGCTTCCGCGACGATGACCTGAAGGGATCGCTCGTCCACCGCGCCGAACCGACCGGGTTCCACTGTCCGCGTTGCGACCAGGCCCTGCACCAGTTCGAGTACCGCCTGTTCGGCCTGAAACTGGACTACTGCCCGGCCAACGGCCACGGCTTCTGGCTGGACGCGGGCGAAGACGAGCGGGTCGTCGCCATCATGCAGCAGCGCGCCGCCGAAATCCAGCGCAAACAGGACGCCGAGTCCCAGTGGCGGCAGGTGTTGAAGAAGATCAAGTCGAAATCATTTTTCGACCAGTTGTTCAAATAACAGAGAAGTGCGTCGCACCTGACCAAACGGGATTGGGCTAAAGGTTTGGTTTCGTCAAACGGACAGAATTTTGCTTTCTGGAAGGTGCGACGCACTCGCGCTAGCCGATGATAAAATAAGTCCCGTCACATTCTTCTCACCACTCGCAGGAGCAATCGCATGGCAGGCAAATACATCCAAAGCTTGATGGGGGAAAACGAAAAGATGCTGCTGGTCACCCGCCAGCACTGGTTCGTCCTCTCCAGCACGATCATTGCCGAAATCCTGATCATACTCATCATCATCGCTGTTGCCACTACTGTATCCATCGTCACACCCCCGATCGGTGTGCTGGCAGCGATCATTGCTGTGGGGCTTTCCCTGATCCCGGCGATCAGCATGATCCGCGACATCCTGATCTGGTACAACCGCCAGTACATCGTCACCAACCGGCGCGTGATCCAGATCTCCGGCGTGATCAACAAGAACGTGGTCGATTCGTCGCTGGAGAAGGTCAACGACGTCAAGATGAGCCAGTCCTTCTTCGGGCGCATCTTCGATTACGGCAATGTGGAAATCCTGACCGCCAGCGAACTGGGCGTCAACCAGTTCCAGCGCATCGGCGACCCGGTCCATTTCAAGATCGCCATGCTCAACGCCAAGGAGAAACTCGGCTTCGATGAAAACAACATCCGCCACGCGCCCGCCGAGGACATCCCCTCCCTGATCGCCAAACTGGACGAACTCCGCAAGCAGGGCATCCTCAGCGAGGAGGAATTCAAGGCCAAAAAGGCCGAACTGCTGGCGAAGATGTGACCCCCCGGAAAATTACGGATAACTGGCTCCCTCGCCGATGATCTCCCAACTGCGCGCTTTCGCCAAAGCGCGCAGTTTTTCATCAGGATAAACCGCCACCGGATGGTCGGCGTGCTCCAGCAGGGGGATGTCGAGGGCGGTATCCCCGTAGGCGAAATCAACCCGGTCCACGCCCAGGCGGGAAAGCACCTGTTCGATCTTCTTCTCGCTGGCGACCAGCTCGCCCGTGATGCGGACCCTCCCCTCCACGAACTCGACCGGCGTGCCGATGACCTGTGCCCCGATCCGCCGGGCAAAGGCCGCCACGCCCGGCTCGTGGACGCTGCTGGCAATGAAGACCTGCGCGCCGCCCTCGGCGTGCTCCCTGAGGCGGGCGATCACGTCCTCGCGGCGTTTCTGCCACAGGTTCACTTCCACCAGCCACTCGGAAACCTCGTCGAATTTCTCCGGGGTGGCATTCTTTATCATGGACAGGCTGGTCACCATCAATCCCTGGCCCCACTTTTGCCAGTCAATCCAGCCGCGTTTGGCCGCAAAATAAGACGGCAGGATCGAAGCCATGTACAGGCTGGCCTGGAACCTGCTCTGGTTGTGGCGCACCCAGTCCACCAGTCCGATCACCGGCGAACCGGTGGTGAGCGTCCCCATCAGGTCAGAAACGACGATCATTTTGCCTCTCTTCCGTACAACTTCCACATCTGGCGCATCAACTGGAGGTGGCCCAAGTGGATGGCCGTGTGTTTCAGAGCGTGATTGAGAATATCGTTGTGCAGTTCTTTCAGGTTGAGCAGGTAGTCTTCGAAATAAGGTTGCATGGTGATCATCCCAAAATAATCTTCAGCTTCTGCCGGCTATCACAGACACAAACACTTCCACAATATGCGGGTCGTAGATCTTCCCGGAATTTTCCTGCAAGTAGGCAATCACTTTTTCTTCCGGCCAGGCCTGGCGGTAGGGGCGGTCCGAGTTCAAGGCATCCCAGCTATCCACCACTGTAAAAATGCGCGCAGATAGCGGGATTTCTTCACCTTTTAAGCCATCGGGATAACCCGTGCCATCCCAGTGTTCGTGGTGGTAGTAAGCAATCGGGATGGCTGCCTGCAAAAAAGGGATTTCGGCAATAAATTCACGCGACCGGATGGTATGCTGTTTCATGATCTCCCATTCATCGTCCATCAGTGGGCCGGGTTTTAGCAGGATATAGTCAGGGATGGCCATCTTGCCGATATCGTGCAGGTACGAGCCATAGCGGATGCCGGGCATTTCTTCCTCACCCAGGTGGAGGGCCTGGGCTAGAGCCAGGCATAACCTGGTCACGCGCTGGCTGTGACCGGCCGTCTCCCCGTCGCGATACTCCAGGGCGCGAGCCCAGCCTCGCAAGGTCATTTCATACGACTCGCGTATCCGGTTCAGGTTGTCTTCCCAGGTATCGCGGACCACCCAGATGACCAGGGCGATCAAGACCAGCAATGCCGAATACAATGCCACCCGAAGTACACTGGCCGGATATTTTGAGACGAACACGCCATTGACATCCAGAAGATAAATCGCAGCCAACGCTGCGATGGACAATATTGTCGAAATCCACAGCCCGCGCCTGCCGAACAAAAAAGTTGCGCTCAGCATGAAAATTGGATAAGCCAGCACAGTTTCATCGTGAAGCCCAATGCCGTTGTACAGCATCAGGCCGAGAACGACGTACATGGACGCGCAAAGGATCAAAGCGGCGCTGCCAAACTGCCCTCTCCAATTCAAGTAAAAACCTGCCAGACAGATCGCCGCCAGCGAAAACAGAAAAACCGTTTCGTTCAACCAGCCCTTGGAAAGGTTGATACTCCCAAATATCATCCCTCCTGTAAACGATCCCAGCAGCATATAGTGTAGCAGCTTTGCCATTTGGGTTTTCTCATAACTGATGAATTTTGGGGGAAGAAAAAATCTGAACCATGATGCCTTCATTGTCGCTCCTCCTCAGCAAGCAGACTGCCAGGGTTACGAAATTATAACGCCTCATATTCCAATGATAAAATCACGCTATGGGCACACTCTATCTCGTTGCCACCCCCATCGGCAATCTCGAAGACATGTCGCCGCGGGCCGTCCGTATCCTGCGCGAGGCGGCGCTGATCGCCGCCGAAGACACCCGTCACACCGGGGTGCTGCTCAAACATTTCGGCATCCAAACGCCGCTCACCAGTTACTTCGAACACAACAAGCTGCAAAAACTGGATTTTATTCTCTCCAAACTTGCGGAGGGGGACGTGGCCCTGGTATCGGATGCCGGCACCCCGGCTGTCAACGACCCCGGGTACGAACTCGTCAAAGCGGCCCTCGCAGCGGGCCTGGACGTCCGGCCTGTCCCCGGACCCTCGGCCCCCATCGCCGCCCTGACCGTCTCCGGCCTGCCCACCGACAGTTTCCTGTACCTCGGCTACCTGCCCCACAAAGCCACTGAACGCCGCAAAGCGGTAGGGCAGGTTTCAAACCTGCCCTACACATTGGTATTTCTCGAATCCCCCTACCGCATCCTCGAATCGCTCGCAGACCTGCTGGCCGAACTCGGCGACCGTCCCGTCTGCGTGGCGCGGGAGATGACCAAGATGTTCGAGGAATACTGGCGCGGCACCCTGAGCGGCGCGCTGGACTATTTCGGGCGGCAGCCGGCGCGGGGAGAGTTTACCCTGGCCGTCGCCGGGCGGCAGCCGGGTGTCGAACGGTGGACGGAATCCGAACTGGAGGCGGCCATCCTGTCGGCAACGGAGGCAGGCCAAAAGTCCCGCGAGATCGCGGCCGCGCTGGCGGAAAAGTCCGGTTGGAGCAAGAGGGAAATCTATCAAAAGATCGTCAAACCGTCGTAACCCCGTTTTTGGTCCTAATTCCAACCTTAAATCAAAGGCTCCGCCGGGATGAGGGGGGCATCCCAAACGGAGCAACTTCATTTTGACATACTGCGGTCGAAAACGCAACCCCCTTACAAAAGTGCAAGGTAAATGCAATGCGACTTTGCGTCGCATCACATTTCAGGCGGCTCGATCTTCTTGATGACCCTGGCTGGCACGCCTCCCGCGACCGTAAACGGGGGCACGTCCCGGGTCACGACTGCCCCGGCGGCTACCACCGCGCCCTGGCCCACCGTCACGCCCGGCAGGAGGATCGCCCCGGCCCCGATCCAGGCTTCGTCCTCCACCACGATGGGCTGGTGGAAGCTGCCCCGGCGTTTTCCAGGCTCGAAGGTCAGGCCGTGGTTGAGGGTCTCAAACATGACCCGCGGCCCGATCTCGCAGTTACGGCCAATCGTCACGGTCGCTTCGGGGACGCCGAAACGCACCTCGGTGTTGATGAACGTCCCGTCGCCGATGCGGATATTTTTGGCGCGCCCAAACGGGCGGATGGTCAGCGGGCCGTAGATTTTGGCCCGGCCGCTGATCTTGACCCCGGCAAGTTTATACAGGATGAACCGCCCGTAATCCAGCAGGCGGATGCGGGGGATGCAATAATTGGCAATCGGCAGGAAGATCAGTTCGAGCATGAGGTCAATCGCTCAATGCCCGCGTCACTTCTTCCTGCTCGAAGACGACGACTTCCTTGCCGGTCAATTTCTCTTCGACTTTGCGGGCGATCAGGTTCAGGTGGCCGGGATGGGCCACGAAATCCAGGTCGTCTGCCGGGACGGTGAGCACCGGGCAGAGGGTGAAGCCGTTGATCCACTTTTCGTACAGGTTGTTGAGGCTGCGTAAATAATCGGATGGGATGGCGCGCTCATAGTCGCGCCCGCGGCGGTTGATGCGGGTTCCCAGGGTGCGCACCGAGGCGCGCAGGTAGATCACCAGGTCGGGCGGGGGCAGGAAATCCACCAGGGTCTGGTACAGCTCGCGGTAGGTCTGGTAATCGCGGGGGTGGATGTGGCCTTGCAGGTACAGGTTCTCGGCGAAGATTTCGGCGTCCTCGTAAACGCTGCGGTCCTGGATGACGGAGGTGGGATGCAGCGCCAGTTGGTGGTGGGCGCGCAGGCGGTGGGTCAGGAAGAATATCTGGGAGTGGAAGGCCCAGGCTTCCATGTCCTGGTAAAAATCCGTCAGGTAGGGGTTCTCAGTCACCGGTTCGTAGAAGGGAGTCCAGCCGAGTCTCTCGCAGAGCATCTCCACTAAAGTGGATTTGCCCACGCCGATATTGCCTGCCACTGCCACGAATTTCTTCATAATTTCCTCCAAAAAAAGAGACGCCCGTCCGGCGTCTCTGCGGTTTTACGGATATTCTCCGGCCAGTTCCTTTTCGATGACCTGCTTGAAGACGTTGAGCGGCTGCGCTCCCACCACAGCCAGGCCGTTGATGAAGAACGTCGGTGTGGAGTTGATTCCGAGGTTGAGGGCGAAATCCATGTCGGCCAGCACATATTCTTCGTATTTGGCGCTGTTGATGCAATCTGCCAGGGTCTGCGCATTCAACCCAAGTTCCTGGGCGTATTGCTGGTAGGCGTTCATGCCCAGGCCATAGGCTGCCCCGAAAAGCTTATCGTGATAGTCCCAATACGCATCCTGGTCCCCGGCGCACATAGCGGCCTGGGCGGCTTCGAGTGCGTCCGGGTGGATGCTGGTCAGCGGGAGGTTGCGGTAGACGAAGCGGATCTGGTCGGGGTAGGCCTCCAGCAACGGCCCGTAGACTTCCTGGTGCCATTTGGTGCAATACGGGCACTGGTAATCGCTGAACTCGACGATGACGATCTCGGCGTCTTCCGGTCCGTGACTGGGGTAGCCGGTGGTCGAAATCTCGTAGCGGCGGGGCGGCGGCGCTTCGGTCGGCGCAGACAGGTCAGAGACCAGGTCGGCCGCGTCCGCCCCGGCAGTGCTCCTCCCCCAGAGCAGGTAGCCGGAGAACAGACCCGCAAGAAAGGCGACACCGATAAGGACCTGGTAGGTGGTTTGACGCCTGAAAGCATCCATTCTTTCGCGGCGTGAGAGGGCGGGGGTTTCTTCGTTCATGGCGCGGATTATAACACGGGCACACCTGCACCCGGCCCGGCTTTTCTGCGTAAACAAAGGCGGAGGTTCCCATGACAAACGAACACAACAAGAAATCCATTCCCTGGTATGCCTGGCCGTTCTGGGCCTTGTGGAAACTGGTCTCCGGCATCGTCGAGTTCACCGGCCGGATCGTGGCCGTCATCCTCGGCCTGGTGTTGATGATCGCCGGCGTGGTCATCAGCCTGACAATCATCGGCGCGATTATCGGCATCCCGCTCGTCATCGTCGGTTTCCTGCTGGCAATCCGCGGGTTGTTTTAATTGGCTCTCCCATAACGAACGGGAAAGAGTCTAAAAACGAAGGACACTACGGCACAAAGGGAGAAAGGCGGCTTGGCTTATGGCCTTTTTCCTCCGTTCCCTTCGTGGTCCTATTTCCTCTCCACCTCGACCCACATTTGCTCTCCATCAGTCGTCAGCTTGATCCAGCCGTTGCGGTCGGTACGCAGCAAGGTGTACCCCGCAACGGCTTCGAGCGTTTCCTCGTGCGGCAGGCCGTCCGGGTCTCCGGCAGCTACGTCGAGAATGACAAACTGCGGATGCAGGTTCTGGACCCACTCCGGGGGGTTGACCGGGGCGTAGCCGCTCTCGGCCAGCAGCAGCGCTGAGACCGGGCCAATGGCCTTGCCTGACTGCAACTCGTCCATTGCGGCGAAGTTGAAACCGATGGGCAGCAGGATGCGGAAACTGTCCCACTCGACCAGCAGGACCGCGCCGCGCGAGTTGACGTTGAAGACCGTCAAATAAGCGCCCTTGCCTAAATCCAATCTTTGGCCCGGCGCGGCGCGCGTGACGGGGAGGCCGGCTTCCTTTACCCAGGCGTCCAGCGCGCGGGAGGCGTAGGAGGCCTGGGCGTTCCCGGCCCAAAGCACGTTGGCGGGCGGGAACCGGTCGAGGACGCGGGGCAGGGCGGCCAGTTGGGCCTCCTGGGTCGAGGCGACGATCAGCCAATCGAGGCGGCGGTTGAAGGGCGGCAGGCGGCGTCCCAGGGCATCCGAGAGACGGGTCACGCTCGCCCCGCCGTTGACCAGCAGGTTGCGCCCGTCCGGCGTCTGGATCAGGACCGCGTCTGCCGAGCCGACGTCGAGGAACGTCAGGGACAGGAGTCCGTCCGGGAAGTCGGAAACAGACCTCCAGGTCAGGGCTGCTGCAATAGCCAGCAGCGAGGTAAACAGGGTTGGGGTGAAGAATCCCTTGAAGCGTTGGAGAAAGTCCCGGAAGAAAGTCATCCCAAATAATCCCACGTAGAAAAGGATCACGTACAACAGGCCGAAATCGCCGAGCACGATCACGCCGTGCGGCAGGCGGTCGAACAGTTCGACCATGCGGATGGTGTAGAGCGGGAAGGGCCACGCGCCCCAGGCGGCGGCCTGGCCGAGCGGCATCCAGACCAGGCTGAGCACCAGCGCCGCCCCGCTGACCAGCATCACTGGCGGCTGGACGGGCAGGATGGCCGGGTTGACCAGCAGCGAGACGAGCGAGATACGCCCAAAATGGTAGGCCATGATCGGCAGGGTGGTCAGTTGGGCGGCCATGGTGAACAGCACGAACTCGGCCAGCGGCCCGGCGATTTTCTGGGCAGCCTCGACCGAGGCGCGCCGGGCGATCTGCCGCTCGGCCCACTCCTGGAAAGGCCCGGCGTAGAGGATCAGGCCGAGGGTGGCGAAGAACGAGAGTTGGAAGCCCACGTCCCAAAGCACGAAGGGATTCAGCACGGCCATGATGGCCGCCACGAGCATGAGCGTGTTCAGTCCCTGCTGGCGGCGGCCCACCTGGCGGGCGAAGAGCGAAAACCCGCCCATGATGGCGGCCCGCACGACCGCCGCGTCCCCGCCGACGAGGAGGGTGTAGAGACCGATGCCAATGATCGCCGCCACCGCACCCCGCCGGGGGCCGAGGAAGCGGCTGAAAAATGTCGCAAACAGCCCGGCGATGATGGCGATGTTGAAGCCCGAAATGGCGATGATGTGGGCCGTGCCGGTGTCTTTGAAGGCTTGCTGCAAGTCTGGCGGCAGGCCGGTATCCACGCCGAGCAGGATGCCCGCCATGAGCGAGGCCTCGGGGTCGGGGAAGAGTTGGTAGATGTTGGCGAGGGCGCGGGCCTTGAAGGCGTAGATCGCGGCCATGAGCGGATTGCCGCGGTGCGGGAAAGGCAGGCGGGTCACTTTGGCGGTGGTCATGTAGGCGTGGATGCCGAAGCGCGCCAGGTAATCGCGGTAGGAGAAATCCTCGTTTTCGGGCGGGGTCTTGAGTTTGCCCCGCAGGCGGATGATCTCGCCGTATTCGTAAGCCTCGTCCGGGTCGACCCGGGCCAGGATTTTGCCCTCGGCGGGCAGGGGCTGGTCGTTGCCCGTGTCCACCTTTTGGACTTCGATTTTCAAGTTGGCGTAGGCGTCGCGCACGTCCGGCGGTTCGAGGACCATGCCGGTGACGAGGACCTCGTACTCGCGGTCGTTGTACCAGGCGATGTGGAAGGGAGTAATCTCCGGCTGGGCGATCTGGTAACGCCATCCTCCGGCGAAGAGAACTGCCAGCACCAGCAGCAGCGGAGGCGAGCGGTCGAAGCGCAGCCGCCTAAACGGGATGGACAGGGTCAATCCTGCCAGCGCGGCGACAGCCCAGGCCAGTACAACCAGGTGAACCTGGCTGGCTATTACAATCCCGGTAATGAAGGCGAACGTCAACCACAGGAGCGGTAAAGGCATGGGTCTCCCCCATGAGAACGAGAGGTATGCGGTTGCTATTATTTTGCAGGGTTTTGGGGTTAATTGCAAGAGGCATTTTGAGAATTACCCACAAGTGAGTCTATTGCAAAAAGGTTTTTTGCCACAAAATCACGAAGCCCGCACGGGGACAAGCTTCCGTGCTATTCATACGAAGCCTGCAAAGCAGGCTTAGCCGCCACAGGC
>DIDQ01000130.1:0-646 GCA_002418215.1 Anaerolineales bacterium UBA5796 | reverse complement strand
GTAAGAGCAGCCCGACGGTTTTACCGTCGGGCGGGGCGTGCCGGGGATTTTGGGAATGCCAAATAAAAAGCCTGGCGGGTTTTCCAACTTGCCAGGCTTTTTCGTGAAAACGGACGGTTACGGAGCGGCCCGCTCCAGGATGACCGGGGCGCTGCTCGCGGCCGGCATGGTCAGCGTCAGAGTGTTGCCCTCGCAGGTGAAGGCGACCGCCGAGTCGGTTTCGCCTTCGGGGAAGAGGCCCGTGACCGGCGTGGCGGGCATCACCGGCGCGCCGCCCAGGTTGATGGACATGAGGAGATTGGCCGAATCCACGTTGGAGAACAGGACCCGGCTGCCGTTGACGGTGTAGTTCGCCGAGCCGGAGCCGTCCAGGATGATCTCCATTGGCAGGTTGAGTACGCCCATGTTCATCTGGTAGCGGACGGTAAACGCCTCGGCCTGGATGCCGGCTTGGCCATTGCCGGTAAAGGTGTAGGTCGCGCGGCCGGTGGTCCCGATGTAGGTCAGTTCGCCGGTCGAGGTGATCTCCGGCGGGATGACCGCGGCCAGGTATTGCTCGAAGTCTTTCATCTCCCAGTTGCCGGTGAGACAGGCGTCCCCGCCGGAGGAGGCGGGGGGCGGCAGGGGCGGCGCGCCGGTCGGCGCT